>NZ_JBJJLN010000012.1:0-99159 GCF_046230725.1 Pseudomonas sp. KCJK9000
GCAGCTCGCGATGCGCCGCGCGGGCGGCGCTCGATCTACGCTCCACCGAAAAACTCACGCCGAGCCTCTAGCATCGCGAGCTGCGCTCGATCTACGCTCCACCGAAAAACTCACGCCGAGCCTCTAGGCTTAATTACAATCTGTCACCGCTGTCAGCCAGCCGTCACGCTGCCGACCCGCTCTGCGCGCTATAAACTCCACTACAACTCCCCGTCCCCCTGGCCCAGGTGCCCGCGCCGATGCGACGTCCCTCTCGCGCTGTCCTTATCGCCACGTTGGCACTGCTTGCCCTTGCAGCCCTCGGCCTCTGGTACACCCAGCGCCCGCTCGGCCCCACACCGCACGCGCAAGCGGCGGTGCCGGTGCGTGTGATCAGCGTCGCCCAGCAGGATGTGCCGCGCTACACCAGCGCCATCGGCGCGGTGCTGTCCTTGCACAGCGTCGAGATCCGCCCCCAGGTCGAGGGCGTGCTGACCCAAGTGCTGGTCAAAGAAGGCCAGTGGGTAAAGGAAGGCGACCTGCTTGCCACCCTGGACGACCGGGCGATCCGTGCCAGCCTCGAGCAGGCCCGTGCCCAGCTCGGCCAGAGCCAGGCGCAGATCCAGGGGGCCGACGTCGACCTCAAGCGTTACCGCCTGCTCAGCACCGATAACAGCGTGTCCAAGCAAACACTCGACCAGCAACAAGCTCTGGTCAACCAGCTGCAGGCCACGGTCAAAGGCAATCAGGCAGCCATCGCCAATGCCCAAGTGCAACTGTCGTACACCCAGATCCGCTCACCGGTGACCGGGCGCGTGGGTATCCGCAACGTCGACCCAGGCAACCTGGTGCGCAGCAGCGATACCCAAGGCCTGTTCAGCGTCACCCAGATCGACCCGATTGCCGTCGAGTTCGCTCTGCCACAACAAATGCTGCCAACGCTGCAAACGTTGCTCAAGGCCCCCACTGCGGCGTTGGTCGAGGCCTACATGGACGCTGACGGCGAGCGCAGCCTGCTGGGCGAAGGCCACCTGGCCCTGATCGACAACCAGATATCGGCCAACACCGGCACAGTGCGGGCCAAAGCCGAATTCGACAACAAGGACGGCCGCCTGTGGCCTGGGCAACTGGTGACCGTGCGCCTACGCACCGCAGTCGAGCAGAACGCGTTGGTGGTGCCGCCGCCAGTGGTGCAACGCGGCATCGATGGACACTTCGTCTACCGCTTGGACGGTGACAAGGTAACCAGCGTGCCGGTCAAGGTGCTCTATCAGGACAGCGCCCTGACTATCATCGCCGGGGTCAAGCCGGGCGAGCGCCTGGTGCTCGACGGCCAATCGCGGCTCAAGCCCGGATCACGGGTCGAGGTGACTACCGACGCACCGCCACCTGCCGAAATGGCTGACCGCAGGAGCCAGCCATGAATACCCGCAACGGTATTTCGGCCTGGTGCATCGACCACCCCATCGCAACCCTGCTGCTGACCTTCGCCTTGGTGCTGCTGGGCGCCATCGCCTTCCCACGGCTGCCGGTAGCCCCTTTGCCTGAAGCAGACTTCCCGACCATTCAGGTCACCACCCAGCTCCCCGGTGCCAGCCCGCAGACCATGGCGTCTTCGGTGGCTACCCCGCTTGAAGTGCAGTTCAGTGCCATCCCCGGCATGACCCAGATGACCAGCAGCAGTGCGCTAGGCTCCACTACCCTGATCCTGCAGTTCACCCTGGACAAGAACATCGACACCGCCGCCCAGGAAGTCCAGGCAGCGATCAACACCGCCACCGCCCGTTTGCCACAGGACCTGCCTAACCCGCCAACCTGGCGCAAGGTCAACCCGGCCGACAGCCCGGTACTGGTGCTGACCGTGAGTTCGGCACAAATGCCCGGCAATGATCTGAGCGACTACGCAGAAACCCTACTAGCGCGCCAGCTCAGCCAGATCGAGGGGGTTGGCCTGATCAACATCACCGGCCAACTGCGCCCGGCTATCCGTGTGCAGGCGCAACCGGAAAAGCTCGCCGCCATTGGCCTGACCCTGGCCGATGTACGCCAGGCCATCCAGCAGACCAGCCTGAACCTGGCCAAGGGCGCGTTGTACGGCGAGCACAGCGTCTCTACCATCGCGGCCAATGACCAGCTGTTTCACCCCCAGGACTACGCCAGGCTCATCGTGTCCTACCGCAATGGCGCGCCAGTGCACCTGCAGGATGTCGCCAATGTGGTCAACGGCGCCGAGAATGCCTACGTCAAAGCGTGGTCCGGCGAGCAGCCAGGGCTGAACCTGGTAGTGTTCCGCCAGCCCGGGGCGAACATCGTCGACACGGTCGACCGGGTATTGGCCGCCTTGCCCAAACTCGAACAAATGCTGCCGGCGTCGGTCGAGGTGTCGGTGCTGCAGGACCGCACCCAGACCATCCGCGCCTCCCTGCACGAAGTCGAGCTGACCCTGATGATCGCCGTGGCCCTGGTGATCGGGGTAATGGCGCTGTTTCTGCGCCAATGGTCGGCGACCTTGGTGGTATCCAGCGTGCTGGGCGTATCCCTGATCGCCAGCTGCTCGCTGATGTACGCGCTGGGCTTTAGCCTGAACAACCTCACGCTGGTGGCCATCGTGATCTCGGTAGGCTTCGTGGTCGACGACGCCATCGTCGTGGTGGAAAACATCCACCGCCATCTCGAAGCCGGAGACGACAGCCGCACCGCCGCGCTCAAAGGCGCGGGGGAGATTGGCTTCACGGTGATATCGATCAGCTTCTCGCTGATCGCGGCGTTCATTCCGCTGCTGTTCATGGGCGGCGTAGTCGGCAGGTTGTTCAAAGAATTCGCCCTGACCGCCACCTCTACCATTCTGATTTCGGTGCTGGTGTCGCTGACCCTCGCCCCCACCCTGTGCGCGCTGTTCATGCGTCGCCCGCCAGGCGAGCACCGTGGCGGTTTCGGCGAGCGGCTGTTGGGGTGGTACGAAAAAGGCCTGGACCGTGCCCTGGCTCATCAACGCCTGACGCTTGGGGTGTTCGGCGTGACGTTGGCCTTGGCGGTGGTCGGCTATGTGGGTATCCCCAAGGGCTTTTTCCCGCTGCAGGACACAGGCTTCATCCTCGGCACGACAGAGGCGGCGGCCGACGTGTCGTATCCAACGATGGTCGAGAAACATTTGGCGCTGGCCAAGATCATTGGCGACGACCCAGCCGTGCAGGCGTACTCCCATTCGGTGGGAGTCACCGGCAGCAACCAGACCATCGCCAACGGCCGCTTCTGGATCGCCCTCAAACCACGCGGTGAACGCGATGTGTCAGCCAGCGAGTTCATCGACCGGCTGCGGCCTAAACTTGCCAAGGTGCCGGGCATCGTCCTGTACATGCGCGCAGGCCAGGACATCAACCTCAGCTCTGGCCCGTCGCGCACGCAATATCAGTACGTGCTCAAGAGCAATGACGGGGTGGCGCTGAACCTGTGGACCCAACGCCTGACCGAACGCCTGCGGGAAAACCCGATGCTGCGCGACTTGTCCAACGACCTGCAGTTGGGCGCCAGCGTGACCCGCATCGACATCGACCGCCAGGCCGCAGCGCGCTTCGGCCTGACCACCACCGATGTCGACCAGGCGCTGTACGATGCCTTTGGCCAGCGGCAGATCAGCGAGTTTCAGACCGAAACCAACCAGTACAAAGTCATCCTGGAGCTGGACGCACAGCAGCGCGGCAAGGCCGAGAGCCTGAACTTCTTCTACCTGCGCTCGCCGCTGACCAACGAAATGGTGCCGCTGTCGGCCCTGGCACATGTGGCGCCACCGAGCACTGGCCCACTGTCGATCAGCCACGACGGGCTGTTCCCGGCTGCCAACCTGTCGTTCAACCTGGCACCGGGCGTAGCGCTGGGCGATGCGGTGAACGTCCTGGAGCGCATCCAGCGCGAACTGGGCATGCCTGACTCGATCAGCGGCAACTTCCAGGGCGCGGCCCAGGCATTCCAGAGTTCGCTGTCGAGCCAACCGTGGCTGATCCTCGCCGCAGTGGTTGCGGTGTACATCATCCTGGGCGTGCTCTACGAGAGCTTGGTCCACCCGCTGACCATCATTTCCACCCTGCCCTCGGCTGGGCTGGGTGCGTTGATACTGCTCTGGGCCATGGGCCAGGACTTCAGCATCATGGGCTTGATCGGGGTGGTGCTGCTGATTGGGATCGTCAAGAAAAACGGCATCCTGCTGATCGATTTTGCCCTTCAGGCCCAGCGCCACCACGGCATGCCCCCTGAGCAGGCGATTCACCAGGCGTGCCTGACGCGCTTTCGGCCCATCATCATGACCACCCTCGCCGCCCTGCTCGGCGCAGTGCCGCTGATGTTCGGCTTCGGCGCCGGCGCTGAATTGCGCCAGCCGCTGGGTATCGCGGTAGTTGGCGGGTTGCTGGTGAGCCAGGCGCTGACGCTGTTCACCACCCCGGTCATATACTTGGCCCTGGAGCGCCTGTTCCATCGCCGTAAGGCCGCCGGCGCGGCGGCGACAAGTGCCAGCTAGGACTCAAGCATGCGTGTACTGATCATCGAAGATGAAGAAAAAACCGCCGATTACCTGCACCGCGGCCTGACTGAGCAGGGCTTTACCGTTGACCTTGCCCGCGATGGTATCGATGGACTGCACCTGGCCTTGGAAAACGACTACGCGGTGATCGTGCTCGATGTGATGCTGCCGGGCATGGATGGTTATGGTGTGCTGCGTGCGTTGCGCGCGCGCAAACAGACGCCGGTGATCATGCTCACTGCCCGCGAGCGGGTCGAAGACCGCATCCACGGCTTGCGCGAGGGCGCCGACGACTACCTGGGCAAGCCATTTTCGTTCCTGGAACTGGTCGCACGGCTGCAGGCGCTGACCCGGCGCAGCAGCAGCCACGAGCCGTTGCAGATCCAGGTAGGTGACCTGTGGATCGACCTGATGGCCCGTAAGGCCAGCCGTGCCGGCCAGCGCCTGGAGCTGACTGCCAAGGAGTTTTCGCTGCTCAGCGTACTGGCCCGGCGTCAGGGTGAGATCCTCTCGAAAACCGCTATCGCCGAGCTGGTCTGGGACATCAACTTCGATAGCGACGCCAATGTTGTGGAAGTCGCCATCAAACGCTTGCGCGCAAAACTCGACGGGCCGTTCGACAACAAGCTGCTGCATACCATTCGAGGCATGGGCTATGTGCTTGAAAACCGTGCCGCTTAACTCGATCGCTCTGCGCCTGTCGACCCTGTTCATTCTGGTGGCGCTGGGGGTGTTCGTGCTGATCGGCTGGGCGTTGTATCGCCAGGTCGACCGCAGCCTGGACCTGCTACCGGCCGCGGAGCTGGATGCGCGGTTCAGTGTGCTCGAATCCACCCTGAACCGCTATGGCACGCGTGAACACTGGGCCAAGATCAACAACAAGCTCGACCTGCTGAGCGAAGAAGACAAGCGCATCCGCTTTTGGGTCATCAGTGGCGACCCGGCGTTCGAGTATGGCCACCCCAGCCAGCGAATACGCGCATTCAGTGAAGGCCCGACGGGTATGCGCGAATTGCACCTGCCCGAGCATCGCTACCCGTACAAGGTGCTGGTCAGCGAGCTACCGACCCTGGGCGGGCGGCCACCCCTGCGGTTTATGATCGGCATCGACACCGAAACCTTCTGGCAGGCGCAACACAGTCTTTTGGTGGCCATCGTCGGCCTGGCCGTGCTGGGTGTGCTGCTGGCTTCGGTGCTGGGGTACTGGGTAGCGCGCATTGGCCTGCGCCCGCTGCTGGCACTATCGGTCGAAGCTCAGGCCCTGGCGCCGCCACGCCTGAATGGGCGCTTGCAAACAGCCAACCTGGCACCGGAACTGGCGCAATTGGCCAGCGCGTTCAATGCCGCACTGGACCGGGTCAGCCAGGCTTATACGCAGCTTGAAGCCTTCAACGCCGACGTCGCCCACGAACTGCGCTCGCCTTTGACCAACCTGATTGGCCAGACTCAGGTCGCCCTCACCCGTGGGCGCAGCGCCGAGCATTATTTCGAAGTGCTGCAATCGAACCTGGAAGAGCTGGAGCGCCTGCGCAGCATCATCAATGACATGCTGTTCCTGGCCAGCGCCGACCAAGGTAGCAAGGCCACCGCCCTGACCTGCGCCTCGCTGGCCGAAGAGGTCGCCACCACCCTCGACTACCTGGATTACATTCTCGAAGACGCCCAGGTGAGTGTCAGCGTACACGGCGATGCCCAGGCGCCCATCGAAAAGGCGCAACTGCGCCGGGCGCTGATCAACCTGCTCAACAACGCCGTGCAGCATACGGCGCCCCATCAGATGATTCAGGTACAAATCGAGGCGGGGCCAGAGCAGGCCTGCATCGCCGTGAGCAACCCGGGGCCTGCCATCGAAGACGCTCACCTGCCGCTGTTGTTCGAACGCTTCTACCGGGTGGATGCGGCACGCAGCAACCGCGGTGGCAGCAACCACGGTTTAGGCTTGGCCATCGTCAAGGCCATTGCGTTGATGCATGGCGGCGAAGTGTTCGTGCGCAGTGAAGAAGGGACCAATACCTTCGGGATTCGACTACCGATTCAGGGGATGGCGAAGCCGTCCTAGCAGCGCGGGCTGTCTAACTCAACTTCTTTAATGATCGTTACTTTTTGCGCAATAGTGCTTATCGATAAACATGCTGTTTCCACGGCAGTTTAAGGACTAACTTTACCCCTGTCCTCATAGCACTTGCACCGCAAGAAGGTAGTTACAATCATGTCCAACAGTATGGGTATTGCCAGCGTTTTCATTCTGTCGTCCCTGTTGTTGTCGCCCCTGGCCATGGCTGAAGAATCCCCGGCCTTCGTCGCCCGCACTGCACAACTTGCCGCCAGCCACCAAGACTCCCGCGAAGTCTTGGCGCACAAGGCAGATGCCGCAGAAGGCTCAGAACAGACGGCCTCCAAAGTTTCCGACAGTGCCAACGCCGATAGCTGATCGCTCGTCGAACCTGCTCCCGTTCTCCCTTGGCTACGCCATGGGCACCGCCGGTGCCGATATGTTAGCCTTTTGAAGCCGCTGCCGATCAGCGGCTTTTTTTATGTGCTTCAACCATCAGCCCCGACGTATCCACACTTATAAAACGTTGCACATCGAAAAAATAAAAACTGCCCCACCGTCAGACCAAAGGAGCTATTACCGGTGCCTTCCGCGTTTCGCTTTACCCCTATTTTCATTGCGTTGACTGCAACGATCCCTTGCGCCGCCCAAGCAGATGAAGACAAGGCTGATGGCTTCATCGAAGGTTCGTCCCTCAACCTGCATTTTCGTAACGCCTACTTCAACCGCAATAACCACAATGCCGGTGTACGCGACACCCGCGAGTGGGGCCAGGGTGCAGTTGCCCGCTTCGAATCTGGCTACACGCCGGGCACCGTCGGCTTCGGCCTCGATGCCCACGCCATGCTGGGCCTGAAACTTGACGGGGGTGGCGGCCACGCTGGCACCAGCATTCTGCCAGAGCACATCAAAGATAACGGTGAGCTGGGGGCCGCACCGCACTCGTTTTCCACAGCCGGTGCTGCGGTCAAACTCAAGGCCTTCGACACCGAGTTGAAGGCAGGTGACCTGTTCATCACCAACCCGGTGATCGCAGGGGGTGAAACCCGCATGCTGCCGCAGACCTTTCGCGGTGTGAGCCTGACCAACCACAGCGTCGACGGCCTGCTGCTCGAAGGCGGTCAGGTCAGCTTCACCCACCCGTACAACCAGAGTGGCCACCGCCGTATCGACACCTACTACGGCGACATGGAAGGCCAGACCAGCAAGCACCTGAACTGGGCCGGTGCATCCTGGAGTGGCAGCGAGCATGTCACGGCCAACCTGTACGCGGCCGAGTTGAAGGACGTTTGGAACCAGTATTACGCTGACCTGGACTACACCTACGTGGTCAACGACCTGGTCAGCCTCAACCCGGGCGTGCACTTCTACCACACCCAGGACACCGGCCAGGCACTGCTGGGCAAGATCGACAACAACACCTATAGCGTGCACTTTACGGTGGCCGCCGGTTACCACAGCGTTACCGCCGCCTATCAGCGGGTCAACGGCAACACTCCGTTCGATTACATCAACTTGGGTGACAGCGTTTACCTGGATAACTCGCGGATGTACTCGGATTTCAACGCTCCCAATGAGCGCTCCTGGAAGCTGCAGTACGATTTCAACTTCGCCGGGTTGGGCATTCCAGGCCTGAACACTTCACTGTCCTACTCTCGCGGCGAGGCGGACCTGACCAAGGCCGCGCAGAACAGCAGCCATTACGACTACTACCGCGCCGATGGCAAGAACGCCATGCACTGGGAGCGGGACCTGGACGTGAAATATGTATTCCAGGAAGGTGACCTGAAGGATCTGGCAGTGCAAGTGCGCTACGCCACGCACCGTGGTAGCCAGGGGTACGCTTCAATCGACAGCAACAGCGACAACGACGAACTGCGGGTGATCGTCGATTACCCACTGAATATTTTCTGAATGCTGTTCGCCGACGGGGGCAGTTGCCCTCGTCTGGCATCACGACTCCACTTCTGAACGACCCTAAATACCTCGACATGCATTTCCGTCGGACAAATCTTGTCCGACAATCCGCGCTTGCCTACACTGTCGCCCGCCAAAAATGGCCTCGCCCCAGCAGTAGCGCGCATGCCCACTCGATCCCCGCCGTTCGCACTCAACCGGTCGCAACCCGAGCTGATCCTTAACCTGGGCAGCTGCTTTGCCGTGCTGGCTATCGTTGCCATCGTCAGCTATCTGCTGGCACGCGAGCGCGACAGCGTCGAGCAATCGGCCATTCGCGCCTCGAACAATGTCGTGCAGCTGATCGAGAGCGACATCCTACGCAATGCCGAACTCTACGATCAGTCGCTGAAAAACCTGATCTGGGCAGTTGGGCGCAGTGAGCTGCCCACGATCCCAGCCGCTATGCGCCAGCGCCTGCTGTTCAATGAAGCCTTCGTGGACCGCACCCGCGGGGATGTTCTGTGGCTGGACAAGCAGGGCAATGTGGTGGGGGATTCCAACAGCCTTGCCCCTCGCCAGGCGAACTTTGGCCATACCGGGGTCTTCCAGGCCCACCAGCAGCACGCCAACCTCGGCTTGCTGGTAGGGCCGTTGTTCAAGGCCAAGCTGGGCGACATGGGCTGGTGCATCAGTTTCAGCCGCCGCATCGACTGGCCACACGGTGAGTTCGCCGGGCTCGCCGCAGGCGCTTTGCGCTTGTCCTATTTCAGCGAACTGTTCCGCCGCCTGGATATCGGTGCCCAGAGCAGCATCAACTTGCTCAACACCGATGGCCAACTATTGGCGCGCGAACCTGCTCGCCCTGAAGATCCGCAAATTGGCAGCGATTACAGTGAGCGGCCCAACTTCAAGCGCATCATCAGCGAGCGAAGCGGTAGTTTCACCGCGCGCTCGGGCAGCACCCACGCCAAGCGCATTTATACCTTTGCCCGCGTCGCTGATTTGCCCCTGGTCGTGTTGGTGATGCATTCCACCGACGAAGTATTCCAGTCCTGGCGACGCACAGCGGCCCTGGTGAGTGTCGCCACCGGCGTGTTGTGTATCGGTATTCTCTGGTTAACCCTGCTACTGGGCCGGGAGCTGCGCCGTCGACATGAAGCCGAGCAAAGCCTGGCTACATTGGCTGCCACCGACAGCCTGACTGGACTTGCCAACCGTCGCAGGCTCGATCAGGTCCTGCGCCACGAATGGCTACACGCTCAACATAAGCGCCAGCCGCTGGCTGTGCTGATGGTGGACGTCGATCACTTTCGGGCATTCAATCAGCGCCATGGGCATGCTGGGGGCGACCATGCTCTGCGCGAAGTGGCCAACGCATTGAAATACTGCGTCCGCAGGCCAGCAGACTTGGCGGCACGTTATGGAGGGGAGGAATTTCAGGTGATTTTGCCGGGCACGGATAAGCCAGGCGCAATGATGCTGGCCGAGCGAGTGCGTGCCAAAGTACAAGCGCTGGCACCGTTCGCTGGGGATGAGGATTCGGTAACGGTAAGCGTGGGTGTGGGCGTTTACACCCCCGGCACCCAACAAAACCTTGCTCAGGTGCTGAGTGCCGCGGATGAAGCCCTCTACCGGGCTAAGGCCAGTGGCCGAAACCGGGTCGAGGGCCCTATCACTTAGGAGCGAGCGCGGGCAGCGTCGCGCAGGGCTTTGACTTGGTCATGATTGGCTTGCACGCCCTGCAGCTGGCGTTCGACCAGGCTATAGCTCTCGTCGGTGGCACCACGGCCCAACTTGGCCAGCTTTTCGCGGGCTTCTTTATAAGCCTTCAGCGCATGATCTTCACCGCGCTCGACCTCGTTGAGCACCGCTTCTTCATCTTTGCCGGTAACCATCGACTTGAGATTGACCCAGCCACGGTGCAGGTCACCGCTGAAGCTGGTGGAGGTTTCCGGGTCGCCACCCAGGCGGCGGACTTCGCTTTGCAGCTCACCTGCAGCGTTGGCGCACTCACCGGCCCGCTGAACGAAGAACGCTTTGAGCTCTGGGTTCTTCACATCATCGGCCGACTCTCTGAAGCCTTTTTCGCCATCCTTGCTGTACTCGATCAGGTCGTTCAGTACGTCGATAACGTCTTTGTTAGGGTTGCTCATGGCATAACTCCTTGGCAGGTGATAGTCACCATTACTAGAGCAGCCTTCATGCCAACCGGCGACAATCTTATAAAGCCTTTAAAATCAGATACTTATAAAAACTATCAGTCCGTCTGAAAACGGCGTTATGCATGATTGCCGCTTGGGCGCTCGTGCAGTTTGCAGTATGGTCGGTGCTTCCCCTTAGCCAGGCCTCATCAATGAAACCGGAAATGCTCGAACTGCTGGTTACCCGCACCATGCCTTTCGGAAAATATCAGGGGCGGGTCATTGCCGATCTGCCCGGTGATTATCTGGCTTGGTTTGCACGAAAGGGTTTTCCAGCAGGAGAACTGGGCGGGTTGCTGGCATTGATGCACGAGGTCGACCATAACGGCCTTGCAGATCTATTGCTGCCATTGCGCCAGAAGCACGGGCGCTAAACGACCATGGCCGTTTTATGGCTGGAGCCGCTCCTACCAGGGCAGCGCTAAACCGGTAGGAGCGGCTTTAGCCGCGAAGAGGCCGGCGATGCCAGCCAATTGCTTTAGCCTTTCACGGGCGCAACGGCCAACTCTACCCGCTCGCTCTTCTTGATCACGGCATACACAACCGCCGTCACCAGGCTACCGGCCACGATCGCCAGCAGATACAACAGCGCATGGTTGATCGCATTGGGGATCAGCAGCACGAACAGCCCACCATGGGGCGCCATCAGCTTGCAGCCGAAGTACATCGACAGCGCGCCGGTCAAAGCGCCGCCGGCAATGCTCGCAGGGATCACTCGCAGCGGGTCTTTGGCGGCGAACGGGATCGCCCCTTCGGAAATGAAGCAAAGCCCCAGCGCCAGCGCTGCCTTGCCCGCTTCACGCTCGCTCTGGGCGAACTTGCGGCGGGCCAGGAAAGTGGCGATGCCCAGGCCAATGGGCGGCACCATGCCAGCGGCCATGGTCGCCGCCATTGGCGCATAGCTGGAGGAGGCCAGCAGCCCCACCGAGAACGCGTAAGCCGCTTTGTTGATGGGCCCGCCGAGGTCGACACACATCATGCCGCCCAACAGCAGCCCGAGCAGGATGGCGTTGGTGGTGCCCATGCTGTCGAGGAAATGGGTCAGCCCTTCGAGCATCGCTGCCACCGGTTGGCCAACCACGTAGATCATCACCAAGCCGGTGAACAGGCTGGCCAGCAAAGGGATGATCAGGATTGGTTTGAGCGCCTCCAAGCTACTCGGCAGGCGTGCCCAGCGAGCGATGGCCTTGGCGCTGTAGCCTGCGAGAAAACCGGCGACGATGCCGCCGATGAACCCGGCCCCAAGGGTGCTGGCCAACAAGCCACCGATCATGCCTGGGGCGAGGCCGGGGCGGTCGGCGATCGACCAGGCGATATAACCTGCCAGCAAGGGCACCATCAGTTTGAACGCAGCCTCGCCACCGATCTGCATCAGTGCTGCCGGCAAAGTGCCCGGCTGCTTGTAGGCCTCGATGCCGAACACGAATGACAAGGCAATCAGCAAGCCGCCAGCCACCACCATCGGCAACATGAACGACACACCAGTCAGCAGATGCTTGTAGACGCCGGTTTTCTCGGCCTTGGCAGGCGCCGCCGCAGACGCCTCTGCGCTACCTTCGACCTTGGCTTCGGCCAGGGCCTTGTCCAGGGTGGCGCGTGCCTGCTTCAGAGCGATACCCGTGCCGCAACGGTAGATGCGCTTGCCGGCAAAGCGGGCCGTGGGCACCTCGATGTCGGCAGCCAGCAGCACCACATCGGCTTCGGCGATAGCCTGGGCCGATAGCGGATTACGCGCGCCCACCGAGCCCTGGGTTTCGACCGTGAACGTATAACCCAATTGTTGCGCCGCCTGCTGCAAGGCTTCGGCAGCCATGAAGGTATGTGCCACGCCGGTTGGGCAGGCGGTCACCGCGACGATTTTCGCAGTGGCCGTAGGCGTTGCAGCGGGTGCTTGGGCGGTGAGCACCTGAGCCTTGCCCGCTGCCTCGTCGAGAAAGCCCTCGCGGTCGGCCAGGGCTTGCGCTGGCGTGCTCTGGTACACGCGCTTGCCGGCAAAGCGCGCGAGGTCTACCGGCCCGGTGCTGACCACCAGCACCCAATCGGCTTGGGCGATTTCGGCTGCTGTCAGCTGGCGCTCGGGATGTTCGCTGTCCTGCACCTCGACACAGGTGCTCCAACCTCGGCGCTGGGCGGCAGCCGCCAACAGGCGGGCGCTGAGCACGCTGGACACCTGCCCATTGGGGCAGGCAGTGACAATGGCAATATTCATCGGCAACCCTCTTGTTGTTCTGTCAGTTGCACGCCGGCTTCCAGTTGTGCGAGCTGGGCGCGGTCGTGGATGCCGAAGCCAACCTGAGTCACCGCCTGCGCGGCGATGGCGGTGGCAGCGCGCAGGGTCTGCTGCGGGCTCTGTGCGCTCAGCAGGCCGTGGACCATGCCAGCGACCAGCGAATCACCCGCGCCTACGGTGCTGGCAACCTGCACTTTCGGCGGTTGCGCATGCAGCGCCAGCCCAGCGGTGAACCAACTGACGCCCTGCTCACCGGCCGACACCACCACATGCTCGACACCTTTTGCCAACAACTGTTGGGCAGCAGCACGCTGTTCGTCGGCAGTGTGCACCGCAGTACCCAGCACTTCGCCGAGCTCCTCGGTATTGGGTTTGACCAGCCACGGCGCACTGGCAAAGCCTGCACGCAAGGCATCGCCGCTGCTGTCCAAGGCCACCTTGAGCCCCTGCTTGCGCAATTGCTCCAGTAACTGGCTGAACCACGCAGGGCTGATGCCCCGGGGCAGGCTACCTGCCACCACCACGGCGTCATGCCCTGGCGCTACTTGGGCCAACAGGCGCAGTAGTTCGTTGCGGGCCGCTTCATCGACGTGCGGCCCTTGGCCATTGATGTCGGTAACCCGGCCATCGGCCTCGACTAGCTTGAGGTTGCTGCGGGTTTCACCGGCCACGCGAACGAAACAATCGGTGAAACCGCGCCGGGCGATCAGCGCTTCGAACGGCTGCAGGTTGTCACTGCCCAGAAAACCACCGACGGTGACCTGGTGGCCCAGATCGGCGAGCACCTGAGCCACATTCAGGCCTTTGCCAGCGGCGTGACTCTGCTGAGCCTGGGCGCGGTTGACGTGCCCAGGGCGCAAGGTGTCGAGGCTGACGGTCAGGTCCAGCGCAGGGTTCAGGGTCAGGGTTAGGATCTTGGCCATTCAGTAACGCTCCACCAGCGCGCGAACCGCCGCGGCGCTGTCTTGTTGCAGGGCCTCGCGCGCCAGGGCGCGGGCCGTTTGGTAATCAGCCTGGCGCACCAAGGCTTTGACTTCGGCAATGCTGCGAGCGGCTACGCTGAGCTCGTCCACCTCAAGGCCCAGCAGCACAGCCACCGCCTGCGGGTCTGCGGCCAATTCGCCGCAGATACCCACCCACTTGCCTTCGGCATGGGCGGCGCGCACGGTCATGTCGATCAGGCTCAACACCGCAGGGTGCAGGCCGTCGGCTTGGGCTGAAAGGCTGGGGTGGCCACGGTCGATGGCCAGGGTGTATTGCGTCAGGTCATTGGTACCGATGCTGAAGAAGTCCACTTCACGGGCCAGCTGCGGCGCCAGCAAGGCGGCCGAGGGCACTTCGACCATGATCCCGACCTGCAGGTCGGCGACCGGGATTTCCTGGCGCAGGCGCTCGACCATGGCGCGCGCCTCGCGCCACTCGTGAATCTGCCCGACCATTGGGAACATGATGCGCAACGGTCGCTGGTCGGCGGCGCGCAGCAAGGCCCGCAACTGGTCTTCCATGATTTGCGGGCGTTGCAGGGTCAGGCGTACGCCACGCACGCCCAGGAACGGGTTTTCCTCGGCAGCGATGGGCCAGTACGGCAAGGGCTTGTCGCCGCCAACATCCAGGGTGCGCACCACCAGCGGCCGACCCTCCAGGCCGTCGAGCACCCGCCGATATTCCGCTTCCTGGGTGGCGACATCCGGAGCCTGCGAGTGGGCCATGAAGATCAGTTCGGTGCGCAGCAGGCCAACGCCCTCGGCACCCTGCTCCACCACCTTGTCGATGCCGCTGCTTTGGCCAATGTTGGCGAACACCTCGACGGCATGCCCATCGCGGGTCACCGCCGGCTCGTGGCGCTTGGCCCAAGCGGCTTGCAGGCGTTGTTCACGCGCGTCGCGCTCAGCCAGCGCGCGTTGCAGTTCGTCAGCCGGCGGGGCCACGCTGACTATACCGCGCTGGCCATCGAGCAACAGTGTGGTGCCCGCTTCAAGCAGCAGGATCGCAGCACCTGCGCCCACCACTGCCGGAATGCCCAAGGCGCGGGCAACAATCGCACTGTGCGCGGTAGCACCGCCGTGGGCGGTGACGATACCGGCAACACGGGCCGGGTCCAGGCGCGCGACATCGGACGGGCCAACCTCGCCCATGACCAACACGTAGGGCTGCTCGGGCTCGACCGGCGCCTGCACCCCGCATAGCTGGGCCAGCACCCGGCGGCCAACGTCTCGCAGATCGGCAGCGCGCTCGGCCAGCAGAGCATCCTGCAAGGCTTCCTGCTGGCGCGCAGCCGCTTCGATCACCGCCATCCACGCGGCAGCTGCGCTTTCGCCCTGGCCCAGGCGGGCGTCGACCTCGTCGGTCAGATCCGGGTCGGCAAGCATTTCTTGGTGAGTGACGAAGATTTCGCCAATCGACGCGCCGCTGCGCTGCACCAGCGCTTGCAGCTCGCCATGCACCACCTCCAGTGCAGCGCGCAGCTTCTGGCGCTCCAGGGTGGGTGACTCGCCGCGCAGCGGGTAATCGATATCACGCTCGACGCAGACATGCGCAGGGCCACAGGCGATTCCGGGGGAGGCACTGACCCCTTGGATGTGGCTGCCCGCAGCAGGTGCCTGAAGTACAACCACTTCTTCGACCTCTGGCGCTGCAGGGGCGAGCGTAATCGGCTCGACGTCTTCGCCAAGGCCTTGCTCGATCGCCGCCAGCAGGGCCGGCAGTGCTTCGCCGGCAATCGACGGCTCAGCGCTCAATTCCAGCTCCTGCCCCCGACGAGCGCCGAGGCTCAGCAGCTTGCTCAAGCTCTTGATCGATACGGCAGCTTGCGCGCTATCGAGCACCCGCAGACGAATGTCACCTTCGAAGCTTTTGGCCAGCTGTGCCAATACCTTCGCCGGGCGGGCATGCAGCCCGTGGGGGTTGGCCAACACGACACGCGCTGTTGGCCAGTCCGCCGGGGCCTCGCCCCCCAACACCTGCAACACCGCCCGGCTACTGGTGGCCTGGTAAAGCGTTTGCCCACGGCCTTCGATCAGCACTTCGCAAAGGCGCTCGAGCAGCGCTTGGTGAGCCGCGCCAAGGCTGGCCAGGCAGAACAGGCCGTTGAGCGGCTGGTCACGATAACGCAGCGGCTGCTGTGGGGTGATGAAGGCCAGGCCAGGCTGGCGCACCTGGCGCTCGCTGTGCAACCACCAAAGGCCCTCGCCCAACGGCAGGGGCTCGGACTGCTGCAGCACGGCAGCAAAGCCGCTGTCGACACAACCGGCGCGCTGCAGCAGCCGGGCGCCACGCCAGGCCAGCTCCTCGAAATCTTCGGCGGGCAGGTTCAGCCCCACCAACTGAGCATCCAGGGCCAACTCCTGGGGCGCACCTTGCAGCAGCTTGAGCAGCGCTTCGGCAGAGCTGGCGCGGCGCAGTGCTTCTGCCAGGTCCGTCTCACCCAAGGCACGGGTGAGCAGTTGCAGCAGACGCAGGTGTTCGTCGGAACGGGCAGCAATACCGATTGCAAGGTACACCCGTTGCCCATCGCCCCAGTCCACCCCGTCGGGGAACTGCAGCAAACGTACACCGGTAGCGAATACCAGGTCGCGGGTCTGTGGCGTACCGTGCGGGATGGCGATGCCCTGCCCCAGAAATGTCGAGCCTTGCGCCTCGCGCGCCTGCAGGCCGTCCAGATACCCTTCGGCGACCAGGCCGTCCGCTACCAGTTGGTCGGCCAGCAGGCGCAGGGCCTCGGCCTTGTCGGTGGCCTTTTGGCCCATGGCTATCTGCTCTTTGGCGAGCTCGAGCATGACCTTCTCCTTTTGCAGCCCAGGCTTGGTTTTGATGCCAGGTACTGAGGTATTGTTGTGATATTCACGCAATCAGCCAGTTCGACTGCCATGAAAGCACGGCGGACGAGGCAGAAAAAATTGATAGCTGAAACGTTTAATCTGACCAGGCGGCCACGTTACTCGATAATCTGCCGAGGAAAAAGCCCCATCCTGTCGGACAATTGCAACAATGGTCGCCTGCGCAAAGCGGCCTACCCGGGTCAAACTCTCCGGTCCTGGCCCCGTAGCCAGTCCCGGTAATAACAAGGAAAATTCGGTGAAACTCAGCGATATCGCCCGCCTGGCCGGTGTGTCAGTGACCACTGCCAGCTATGTCATCAATGGCAAGGCCGAACAACAGCGCATCAGCAATAGCACTGTAGAACGGGTGCGTGCAGTGGTCGAAGCTCACGGCTTTACCCCCAACCCTCAGGCTGCTGGCCTGCGCAGCCGGCATACCCGCACGTTGGGCTTCATTCTCCCGGACTTGGAGAACCCCAGCTATGCCCGCATCGCCAAACAGCTCGAGCAAGGCGCGCGCGCCCGCGGGTACCAGCTGCTGATCGCCAGCAGCGATGACCAGCCCGAAAGCGAGCGCCAACTGCAGCAGCTATTTCGTGCGCGCCGCTGCGATGCGCTGTTCGTGGCCAGCTGCCTGCCGCCGGAGGACGACAGCTACCGCACGCTGCAAGACAAAGGCTTGCCGGTGATAGCCATCGACCGGCGACTGAACCCCGCCTACTTCTGTTCAGTGATCAGCGACGATCGTGATGCCAGCCGCCAACTGGCCGACAGCCTACTGGCCACCACCCCTCGTAGCATAGCGCTGATCGGCGCGCGGCCGGAGCTGTCGGTCAGCCAGGCCCGTGCCGGCGGGTTCGACGAAGCCATGCAGACCTTCGACGGTGTAGTGCGCCGCTATCAGGGCGAGGCCTTCAGCCGTGAATGCGGCCAACGCCTGATGCAGCAACTGATCGACGACCATGGTGGCCTTCCCGATGCCCTGGTCACCACATCCTACGTGCTGCTACAGGGTGTGTTCGATACCTTGCAGGCACGCCCGGCCAATTCGCGCCAGCTGCAGCTGGGCACCTTCGGCGACAATCAGTTGCTCGACTTTTTGCCGTTGCCGGTCAATGCCATGGCTCAGCAGCACGGCCAGATCGCCGCTACTGCATTGGAACTGGCCTTGGCCGCGATCGAGGACAAACGCTACGAACCTGGGGTGCACGCCATCGGCCGTACCTTCAAGCAACGCATCCCAGCGGCCTGAGCATGCGCCTGATCGACACCCATACCCATCTCGACTTTCCCGACTTCGACGCCGACCGCTCGCAGCTGCTCGCCAACGCGGCAGCCCGAGGGGTACAGCGCATGGTGGTGCTGGGGGTGTATCAGGCCAATTTCCAGCGGGTGTGGGACCTGGCCTGCGCTGAGGGCCGCGTGTACGCGGCCTTGGGGCTGCACCCGGTGTACCTCGACCAGCACCGCCCGGAACACTTGCAGCAGCTGCACGAGTGGCTGACGCGCCTGCAGGGCGATCCGCGGCTGTGCGCAGTGGGCGAGTTCGGCCTGGACTACTACCTTGAAGGGCTGGACAAACAGCGCCAGCAGGCGCTGTTCGAAGCGCAATTGCAATTGGCATGCGACTTCGCTTTGCCTGCATTGCTGCACGTGCGCCGCAGCCACGCCCAGGTGATCGCCACGCTCAAGCGCTACAAGCCGGCGCGAGGGGGAGTGATCCATGCCTTTGCCGGCAGTTACGAAGAGGCCCGTGAGTACATCAAACTCGGTTTCTGCCTGGGCCTGGGCGGCGCAGCGACCTGGCCCCAGGCGCTGCGCCTGCGCAAGACCGTGGCGCGCTTGCCGCTGGACAGCATCGTGCTGGAAACCGACTCGCCCGACATGGCCCCGGCCATGTTTGCTGGGCAACGCAACAGCCCCGAGCACCTGCCGGAAATTGCCCAGGCGCTGGCCGAACTGATCGGCATCGCGCCAGAGGCATTGGCCGAGGCCAGCAGCCGCAATGCTTGCGAGCTGTTTGGCTGGTAACTCACGCCGCGCTCAGACTTTGAAAGTACCGATAAGGCGCTTGAGCTCTACAACTTGGCTCGACAGCACGCGGCTGGCATCTTCGGTCTGGCAGGCGCCCTGCGTGGTGTCCTGGGCTGCGCGGTTGATCGCGACGATGTTGCGGTCAATGTCGTGGGCCACCGCTGTCTGCTGCTCTACAGCAGCAGCGATTTGCTGGTTCTGCTCAACGATACCGCCGACGGCGGCCAGAATATTGCCCAGCGCCTGCTGCACCTGCCGCGCTTCATCGACGGTGCCCGCCGTCATCTGATGGCTGCTGCCCATCGCCTGCACGGCCTGCGCTACGCCCTCGCGCAGGCGCGCGATCATCTGTGCGATCTGCGCCGTGGAGTCCTGGGTACGGCGTGCCAAGGTTCGCACTTCGTCGGCGACCACGGCAAAACCACGGCCCTGCTCGCCGGCACGGGCCGCTTCGATGGCGGCATTCAATGCCAACAGGTTGGTCTGCTCAGCGATGCCGCGGATCACTTCCAGCACCTGGCCGATGGCCTGGCTATCGTCAGCCAGGCGGTTGATGGCCAGCACGGTCTGATCGATCTCTTCAGCCAGGCGGCCGATGCTCGCTTGCTGGCTGGCCACCAGGGAGCGACCGTTGGCACCTTCGAGGTTGACCTGCTGAGCGCCGTCAGCGGCCAGTGTGGCGCTGCGTGCCACTTCCTGAGCGGTGGCGCTCATCTGGTTCATCGCCGTGGCCACCTGCTCGATCTGCTGACGCTGGCCACCGACCGCCTGATTGCTTCGCGTTGACACCGCCAGTACCTGCCCGGCCTGTTCTTCCACGGCCACCACGGTGCGCCCGACCTGATCGATCAGCGCGCGAATTCGCTGTACGGTTTCGCTGAAGCCCTGGCCCAGCTCGCCCAACTCATCGCGGCTCTGGGCTTTGAAGCTGACGGTCATATCGCCGGCTGCGACCTTGTCCATTGCCCCGCCAAGCTGGCGCAACGTGGCCCGGGTGGACACATAGAAGCCGCCATACAGGTACAGAATCAGCACGAAGACGCCGCCTAGCAGGGCCCCCAGCGCCACCATGCGCAAGCGTTGCTCGCCCAGGCGCTGCTGCAACTGCTCCTGCAGTTGGCCGATTACCGCATCGTTCAGCCGGTAGGTCTGGGCCATCAAGTCGCTGACCTGTTGATAAAATGCCTGCCATGGCGCGTCGAGCGTTTCGGCCACCACCACCTGTGCCTCGAACAAAGACGCGGCCTGCCTGACCGTCGCCTGGCTGCTGCCAGCCACTTGCGCCAACGCAGGCTTTGCGCCCAGGTCCGAAGCAAGGGCCTGGTCAAGCCGCAGTGCATAGTCGCCGGCAAGGCGATCGAGGCGTTGTAACAGGTCTTCGAAGCGCGCACTGCCAGAGGAATCCATAAACCCCCGGCCCAGCGCGATGGCGCCCATGGCCCGGCCTTCGCCCAGGGCTTGGGTGACTTGTGCGGTGGCGCCGCCAATCAGCTCGCTCAACTGGCGCACCGAGGCGTCGCTATCCTGGCTCAGGCCGCTGTGGCTGGCCACCTGCTTGCCGAGCATCTGGGCCATGGTCAACAGTTTGTCGAGCAGCGCGACCTTGCTTTGCAGCGATGACTCGGCCTGGGCATTGGCAAATGCTTTGGCCAGTTCCTCAAGGGTGCCCTGGGCTAAGGTGGCTTGATCCTGCAGGCTGCGCACCTGCGCCTGAACCTTGTCCTGCAACGCCGTGATACGTGTATCTAGATCGCCTGCCTGGCCCGATTGGCCCAGTACTGCATTGATCTGCACCAAGTTGCCAAGCGACTCCAGGTCGGCGCGCAGGCCCAGGCTTGCCGCGAGGGGCGCAATGCCCTGCAACTCGGCTCGGGTGGCATGAAACTGCTGATAGGCATCGCGCACCAGGTAAAAGCTGGTGGCCAGCATGGGCAGGAAGAACAAAACGCTGATCAGGCTGAACTTCTGGCCGAAGCTCAGCCTGTTCATCAGCGCAATGGCTGGATATAGCAAAGGCGTCACAGGGCACCTCCATCGATTCTTGTTGTTCTGCAGAGATAGCACTAGGCCACTTGTATACCGCAGATCGAATCGGAGGTTTGTAACTTAAGGTTAACCGCTCAGCTACATCAGCACTGTCCACAAAGCAAACATTGAGTACCACAGCACAGCGCATCGCAGCAGGAGGTCCCACACGCTATCGAGCCGACTCAAGCCACGCTGGGCATCCTCGGTTGGCGCGCTGTCATCGGCTACACACCCAACCTTGGCCACCAGGTGCGCAGCGCTGATATGCCAGTTGAGCAACTCGTGCAGCATCACCCGCATCACTGCGACGAAATTGCCGACCAGTGCAAAACTCAAGGCAAGCGCCCGCACAGGCAGCCAGTCCAAGGCATGACGCAGCCCTTGCGCCCGTGCACTGAGGCCAGGCTGGCGGCTGTGCTCGGCGGTCAGGGCCAGCAGCCGGTAGGCCAGTGCCGCACCTGGGCCGAGCACGAAATACCAGAAGATCACCGCGAAGAAGCTTTGGTAGGCCTGCCACAACAGATAGCCCTGTACCCGCACCAGCAAACTGTGCGGCTCGTCGGCCACCAAGCCCAGGTCGCGTTCGGCCACATGCAGCGCAGCCTGGTCATCGCCACGGCGCCAGGCGTCACGAAACGGCCCAAGAGCGCCCTTGGCATCACCGCGCCCCAAGCTGTAGATCAGCACCAGCAAGTGCACCGGCAAAGCCAGCAGGCCATAGGCCACCGGCTCAAGCACATGCAGCAACAGCACCAGCACAGCCACCGGGGCCAGCACCAGGGCCGCCAGCGTCCACCAGGGGTGCACTTTGCCGCTGCGCTCGAGGCGCATCAGCTCGCCTAGAAAGACACCGTCTCGTTGTAGCCGGTGGCGCAGCGCAGAAAACTTCTCTACCCACAGCACCACTATCAGCACCAGAAAGCTCATGCGCAGTCCTCGTTGCCACTCAGGGCCTTGCGGTAACGCGCCCAGTCGAACGCTGGGCCAGGGTCGGTCTTGCGCACAGGGGCGATGTCGCTGTGGCCCTGAATACGCTCGAAGTCGATCACAGGCCAGGCCGCCTGGATCTGCCGCGTCAGTTGCTCGAGCACGGCATATTGGCTATCGGTATACGGCAGATCATCAGTGCCTTCCAACTCGATGCCGATGGAAAAGTCGTTGCAGCCTTCACGCCCGTTAAAACACGACACCCCAGCATGCCAGGCCCGGTCGAGCAGCGACACGAACTGGGTCACCGCGCCGTCGCGCTCGACGAACAGGTGGGCCGAGACCGTCAGGTGACTGATGCTGGTGAAATACGGATGTTCGTTGGGGTCCAGCCGATTCTGGAAAAACTGCTGCACCTTGCCGCTACCAAAGCAGGCTGGCGGCAGGCTGATATTGTGAATCACCAGCAGGGAGATCGCTTCGCCTTCGGGGCGAGCATTGAAGTTCGGCGAGGGGCAGTGGGTGATTCCGCTTCCGTGAAACCAGCCAGTGGCACGGTCCAATTGCATGGGGCAGATCCTGAAAAGCACCAGTACAGAGCTGCAGTATGCCCTGCCCGTGGGCCGCTTTGCATGTGAATGATTGTAAGGCCAAACGCTCAGCGCGCCTGTTGCTGGCGCAGCCCGTCGAGCACGGCATCCAGTGCTCGCTCGAACAGTGGGCCATCATCCAGCAGGCGCACTGCACCCCGGTGCAGGGCTTGAGCCAGACCCGCCTGGCTCCACTCGCGCACTTTCATGCCGGTGCGGTTGACGAACACCAGACGGTCGCTGCCGTCGACACGCGCGACCAGTTTGCAGCGCAGTGGCTCGTCGTCGTCGAGCGCCTCCACCCAGTTACCGACCCGCAAGCGCTGGACCGTGCGCATTTGCTCCACTGGCTCGTCATGTTGCAGCGGCGCACATGCGGCCTCTTCGGCGATGGCCAGGACGATGTCCTCTGCCACCAGCACCTGTGCCAGGTCATCGTCGCCAGTAAGCGACGCCGCGCCCTGGCACGCGCGTAAATGCAGTTGCTCAAGCTGCTGGAAGAAATCGCGCGTGGCCGCCGCATCCAGCGCCACACTTGCCAAGCCTTCGCGCAGGGCCTTGAGCAGGCCGGGGACCTGTTCCAGCAACACTTGCGGTTGCTGCCCCGGGACGATGCTGGCAAGCAGAGTGTCCATGGTCGCCAGTGCCTGCCGCCAAGCCTGGGAGGCCTCGCCCTGTTTGAGCCATGCCAGCAACAGCACCTGGCTCCAGCCCTGAACCAGCATGTTGACCACCGCCTCGGGCAGGATGCGGCCTCGCAGACGCTGGTTGAGTTCTTGCTGAACCTGCAGGCGGGCCTGCAAGGCGCGGGCACGGCCTTCTTCAGCATCGCGCGTGCGCTGCTCGAGCAGGTCGTTACGACGACGCTCGCCCTGGCTGAACGTCAGAAAATCTTGAAGAAGGTCGACGAAAATCGCCATATCGTCAGTGAAGTCACCGAGCAGACGCTGGACAGTCCGCTCGATGCGCAAATGCAGGCTGTCGCGCAGGGATTCGTTCCTGCCTTCGCAGCCCATCGCAGCTGCGGCTAACTCGTTGAGCAGGCGCCGCGCCGGGTGGCTGGTTCGGCTGAACAGGCTTTTGTCTAACAGTGCCACCTTCAGCAACGGAATATGCAGGCGGACGATGACTGCGCGAAGGCTCGAAGGCAGGTTGGGGTCGGCTGCGATGTACTCGAACAGCAGCCCGACCAAGTTGATCATGTCTTCGTCGGCGCAGGGGATTCGGCGCCGGGTGCCACTGCGTACACTGACCCTGAGCAGCAGTTGTTCGAGCTGCTGCCCTAGGTCGAAGTCATCATCGTCAACTGAAGCTGGCACATAGTGTTGCAGATGTGACAGCAAGCGCAGCAAGTCGGCGGTGCTGATTGGCTGGCTGGCGGCAGTGGCTTGCAAACGTGGTGCGATGCGGCCGCGGCATGGCGCCAGTAGAGCTTGCAAGTCATCCATGAAGGCATGCCCGGCATCCGCTGGCCCGAGAGTGTGCTCCGTCAGGCGGGTCGATACGTGCCGCGCACTCAAGCGCCGATCGTCGGCGCGTCGTCGCGGTGCCGGTTGCAGTTCTGGCATCACGCCAGCAGCGGCCAGTAGGTGGTTAGCCTCTGCATAGACGTTGTCGAGATCACGCAGCACATAGCGCTCGAACAGTTTGAGCACGATCAATTTGACCCGCAGGCCTACCCCCAGGTTGCGCCCGGCGTCGAGGAAGTAGGCACACAGCGCAGCCGGCCCAAGAGGATTTAGCTGTTGGTCCAAGTGCCGCGCCACCAGGCACTGCAAGCGTGCCCCCAATTGCTCGAGAGCATGGCCATCGCGTGACAGCACCCGTGCAACCATGCCGTCGACGGCTAAGGTACGTTCTTTTTGGAGCTTATTGCCCTGCTCATGCCGGCCTAAGGGATCGGGCTGGCCAATGCGGGAGAAAGCATCGTAGAAGATATCGAGAAAGCCGCGTTCGATGCTTTTACGCTTCAGGCGCAGGTCGCGCATAGCCTCGAAATAGAGGTTCTGGTTGACGCGATCGACCGCGCGGTCGGCCATTTCGAAGAGCATGTCGTCAGCATTGTCGAACAACGCCTGTAGGCCCTCGCGCAACTGCATCGCGGCCTTGTCACGCACTTGCAGAAGCAAAACCGGAAGGCAAGGCAAAGGCGTGTTGGCGCCTTTGTCGATGGCAGCCGCGAGGGGCACCACCTTGCCTTGTTTCTGCATCCCCGACTCCTTGTTAGGTCACGTGTAGGTTGAGGCGATTAATCGTCAAAGCTATGACGCCAAATGTTGGGCGCCATTATCGATAAAAAATCCGTGCGCTGCCAGCCCCGTTCGTTATGGGTAGAGACTGCGCATCTGCAAACGTGCTCAGCTGACCTGACCAAAGGTTGCCTGCCGGGCTGCTGTACACGACGTAGCGCCCCTGCCCTATAATCGCCGCCAACTTGCTTGTGGAGCCAACCATGCCGAACCTACGCCTTGCCGACCTGACTGCCGAGATCGAAGCCAATGTGCGCCGCGCGCTGCTGGAGGACATCGGCAGTGGCGACATCACCGCGCAGTTGATCCCAGCTGAGCGCCTGGCCAAGGCCACCATCATCACCCGCGAAGACTGCGTGGTTGCCGGTACCGCCTGGGTAGATGCGGTTTTCCGCCAGCTCGACCCGCGCGTGGCGGTGCACTGGCAGGTGGTCGATGGCCAACGTGCCACGGCCAACCAACCGTTGTTTCACCTTGAAGGCCCGGCACGTTCGCTGCTCAGCGGCGAGCGCAGTGCCCTGAACTTCCTGCAACTGCTGTCGGGTGTCGCTACCCGTGCGCGGTTCCTGGCGGACCTGGTCGAGGGCACCCAGGTGCACCTGCTCGACACCCGCAAGACCCTGCCGGGCCTGCGCCTTGCGCAAAAGTACGCAGTCACCTGCGGTGGCTGTCACAACCACCGCATCGGCTTGTACGACGCGTTCCTGATCAAGGAAAACCACATCGCCGCCAGCGGCGGCGTGGCCGAGGGCGTGGCAGCGGCGCACCGCATTGCCCCCGGCAAGCCGGTGGAAATCGAAGTGGAAAGCCTGGATGAGTTGCGCCAGGCGTTGAGCGCTGGCGCCGACATCATCATGCTCGACGAGCTGACCCTTGACGAGATGCGCGAGGCGGTGGCCATCACCGCTGGCAAGGCCAAGCTCGAAGCCAGCGGCGGCGTGAACGAAAGTACCTTGCGAGCGATTGCCGAGACCGGCGTCGACTTCATTTCCATTGGTGCAATGACCAAGGATGTGAAGGCAGTGGATCTGTCGATGCGGCTGAGCCTGTGAGCGAATCGCAGGCATGAAAAACCGGCCAGGTGGCTAACGGCAGTCAGTCAAGGGGTTATGGATTGGCGGCCGCGTTGCAGCCTTACACGGGTTCACCCGTGAAAGGCTGCAAAACAGCCAGCCTAATCGGCCTTGACTGACCGGCGTTATACCAGCTGGCCGGTTTTTTTAGATGCGAATCAGAACGAGGCGTTAGCCAGACCGTCCAGGTAGCGTTCGACATCCAGTGCCGCCATGCAGCCGGCACCGGCCGAGGTGATTGCCTGGCGGTAAACGTGGTCAGCCACGTCGCCAGCGGCGAATACGCCCTCGACATTGGTGGCAGTGGCGTTGCCTTCACGGCCACCGTTGACGACCAGGTAGCCGTCCTTGAGGGTCAGCTGGCCTTCGAACAGCGAAGTGTTCGGCGTGTGGCCAATGGCAATGAACACGCCGTCGACCTTGATCTCATCGCTGCTGCCATCGTTGTTTTTCAAGCGCGCACCTGTCACGCCCATGTTGTCGCCCAGCACTTCATCCAGGGTGGCATTGAGCTTGAGCTCGATCTTGCCTTCGGCAACTCGCGCGTTGAGCTTGTCGACCAGGATTTTCTCTGCGCGGAAGGTTTCGCGGCGGTGCACCAGGGTCACTTTGCTGGCGATGTTGGCCAGGTACAGCGCCTCTTCTACGGCGGTGTTACCGCCGCCGACCACAGCCACCGGCTTATTGCGGTAGAAGAAGCCGTCGCAGGTGGCACAGGCCGATACGCCCTTGCCCATGAACGTTTCTTCCGACGGCAGGCCCAGGTAACGGGCGCTGGCGCCGGTGGCGACGATCAGCGCATCGCAGGTGTACTTGCCACTGTCGCCCTGCAGGGTGAAGGGTTTGTTGGCCAGGTCGACGGCGTTGATGTGATCGAAGACGATCTCGGTCTCGAAGCGCTCGGCGTGTTCCTGCATACGCTGCATCAGCGCCGGCCCGGTCAGGCCGTGGGGGTCGCCCGGCCAGTTGTCGACTTCAGTGGTGGTGGTCAGCTGGCCACCTGCCTGCATGCCGGTGATCAGCAGTGGCTTGAGGTTGGCGCGGGCGGCGTAAACCGCGGCGCTGTAACCGGCAGGGCCGGAACCAAGGATGATGACGCGTGAATGACGTACTTCAGACATGTCGAACTCCTGTCGAGCAGGCCACTGGGGCCGCCAGCTGGAAATTAAAAAGGACCTACGCAGCACTTGGGGAAGGCTTGAATGCGCAGGCCCTAAAAACGAAAACTTGAGCGCACTGTAGCGAGGTGGCAGAGATTAAGGAAATATCCTTCGACAATCCACCTCATAGGCGTCCTCTATCTGCAAATTCGAGTGCTGAAAAGGGCCCAGGCACATTTGTTACAGCCGGTTTCTTCATCAATGCCTGCCTTTCGTCGGCGCCGCAAAATCGGTAAGGTCAGCGCGTTTTCCTTCTTTGCGGAGTGACCCGATGCAAGCTCCTGTCCTGTCCGGCCCCCAGTATCTTCGCGAAGGCCTGAAACTGGTGCTGAGCCCCAACCTGCGGATGTTCGTGCTGCTGCCGCTGGCCATCAACCTGCTGCTGTTCGGTGGCCTGATCTACTTCGCCGGGCACGAATTCAGCCTGTGGCTCGATGCGCTGATGCCGACGCTGCCAAGTTGGCTGAGCTTCCTTTCCTACATTCTCTGGCCACTGTTCGTCGCCTTGTTGGTACTGATGGTGTTCTTCACCTTCACCTTGGTGGCCAACGTCATCGCCGCGCCGTTCAACGGCTTTCTCGCCGAAAAGGTCGAAGTGGTGGTACGTGGCAAAGACCCGTTCCCGGCGTTCAGTTGGGGTGAGCTGGTAGCCATGGTGCCGCGCACCTTTGGCCGCGAAATGCGCAAGCTGGCTTACTTTCTGCCGCGGGCGATCGGCTTGTTCATCTTGTCGCTGATCCCGGTGGTCAATGTGGTGGCCGCACCCCTGTGGCTGATCTTCGGCGTATGGATGATGGCCATCCAGTACATCGACTACCCGGCCGACAACAACAAGATGAGCTGGCAGGACATGCTCGCCTGGCTGCGCAGCAAGCGCTGGCAGTCGCTGGGTTTTGGCGGCATCACTTACCTGGCCCTGCTGATACCAGGGGTGAACGTGCTGATGATGCCAGCGGCGGTGGCTGGGGCTACATTGTTTTGGGTGCGTGAGCGGGACTGAGCGCGCACGCCTGGCCCCGACCATCTGACGATGGTTGGACCTGCTCGATAACTGCGGCCATCCCTATGCATCGTCGAGATTTTTTCACAAAGACTGCCGCAGTATTGCTTGCGCTGCGCCTGGGCAGCGGGCATACGGCAACGCTGCCAGTGCAGAGCGAGACGCTCACGCTTTGGCCAGGCGCAGCGCCGGGCGCCGATGGGCCAACCGGTGCCGAGCATTTGTCGGAAAAGGGGGCATTGACCAATATTGCAGTGCCTTCGCTGCGGGTTTTCAAACCCCAGCGTCCCAATGGGCGGGCTGTGCTGGTGGCAGGCGGCGGTGGCTACAAACGGATCGAGATGGCCAGCGAAGCATGGCCTGCCGCCCAGTGGCTAGTGAGCCTGGGGTACACGGCCTACGTGTTGAGCTACCGGCTGCCTGCCGAGGGCTGGCAGCAGGGCGCGATGGCGCCCTTGCAGGACGCGCAACGTGCCCTGCGTATCATTCGTAGCCGAGAACAGCATGTGCAGGTATTAGGCTTCTCAGCGGGTGGGCATCTGATGGGCATGGCGGCAACACGCGCCGACTTTCAGTCCTATCCTGCCGTCGACCACCTTGACCATGCGCCTGCTTATGCTGATCGGGCAGCATTGATTTACCCAGTCATTACGCTTGAAGCGCCCTACTCCCACACTTCGACCCACAAGGTACTGGTAGGCGCCCACGCCAGCCCGGCCGAGAATGCCCGATGGTCGGTTGAGCGTTACGTAACAGCGCACACGCCCCCGATGTTTCTGGTGCAGGCCGAGGATGATCCCATAGCCGATCCGCACAACACGCTCATCATGGCGAAGGCCTGCGAGGCCGCTCATGTGCCGGTGCAACGTTATCTTTATGCCAGCGGTGGCCATGGTTTCGGTATGGGTAGGCCGGGCACGCCAACCATGCAGTGGCCCGAGCGGTACCGGCAGTGGCTGATGACCTGAAGGTTGTCGTTACCGGCGGGTTGCCGATCACTGCACCAGGTGACTGGAAAACTGCCCTACCGCATCCACCACCTTCTTCGCACCTTCCTGAATTTCGACGATCACCCCACCGGTATCGGCTGCCAGGGCCAACCCCTGCTCGGCCTGGCGCTTGCTGGTATCGATGATGTCCACCGCCGCCTGGGCCAACTGCTCATTCTGCTGCACAACCCTGGCGATTTCCTCGGTGGCGCTGCTGGTACGAGATGCCAACTGTCGCACTTCATCGGCCACGACGGCGAAACCCCGGCCCTGCTCACCCGCGCGCGCAGCTTCGATGGCGGCATTGAGCGCCAGCAGGTTGGTCTGCCCGGCAATGTCGCTGATGGTCTTGATGATTGCGCCGATCACCTTGGACTGCTTGTCCAACGCCTCGATGCCGTTGGCAGCGTTTTGCATGGAGCCTTCCAGGCCGCGCATCACTTCGACGGTCTGGGTGACCACCTCGGTAGCCTTGCGGGCGCTGCTATCGGTCTCAAGCGAGGTGTTGTAGGCAATGTCGGCGGCGTGGGCCACGGCCTGCTCCTGGTTGACCTGGTCGGTGATCACGGTGGCGAACTTGACCACCTTGTACAGCACATCGTGGGCATCGAAGATCGGGTTGTAGGAGGCTTCCAGCCAGACGGTACGCCCGTGGGCGTCAATACGCTTGAAACGATCAGCCACGTATTCGCCGCGGCGCAGCTTATCCCAGAACGCCTGATAATCGGCAGAGTTGGCCTGCGCTGGTTCGCAGAACATCCGGTGATGTTTGCCTCGCACTTGGTCCAGGCTGTAGCCCACCGTTTGCAGAAAGCGATCATTGGCCGTGAGCACTTCACCGTCGAGGTTGAACTCGATTACCGCAGTGGAGCGCATCAGCGCCTTGATCAGGCTTTCATGCTCTCGGGAAGCTTCGATGGTGCGAGTCAGATCACTGGAGTGCATACTGAAATATCTGAGCCTCCCATCGGTACTTTTCACCGGCTGCAGTATCGAACGTAGCCATGCCTCCTGGCCGTTGCCGCGCAGCAGGCGGAAAGCGCCGTTGAGATGTTCGCCACGGCTGATGGCCTGTTTCATGCGCTGGTAGAAATCCAGCTGTTTCACATGCGCCGGCACGATATCCTCGATGTTGCGGCCAATCAGTTGCTCGGCGCGGTAGAGCATCTCGCTCTCGAAGTTGCCGTTGACCTGCTCGATGCGCCCTTGCGGGTCGAGGTGCAGCACCAGCATTTCACTGTCGAGGCTATTCTTGACCTGCTCGATAGCCTTCAGCTCTTCGCGCAGTTGCTGGATTTCATTCTTGAGCTTGCTGTTGAACATCACCGCTCTCCCGGAGCGCATCTGACCGATTAGGATGCAACTTCATCGGCTGCACCTGGCTGCCCTTGAGCACTCCAAAAAGAAATATTCAGAGGGCCTCGCCCGCCGAAAATCCGGCGTCACGTGCGCGTCACACGCCTGTCATTCGAGCGCAATGCAGCGGGCACAGACTTTTGCCATGAATACACGCGCACTACGCATCGCACTGGTCAGCGAAACCTTCCCGCCCGAAATCAACGGTGTGGCCAATACACTCGGCCACCTCAGTGAAGGCCTGCGACAGCGCGGCCACCACGTTCAGATCGTTCGTCCGCGGCAAGCGAACGAGCCATGCACCGGCGATATGCAAAGCCTGTTGCTGTGCCGTGGCTGGGCGCTGCCGGGTTACCCCGGCCTGCAATGGGGTGAAGTGTCGATGCACAAGCTGATCCGCCATTGGCGCAGGCAACGCCCTGACGTGCTTTACATCGCTACAGAAGGGCCACTGGGCCTGAGCGCCCTGCGCGCGGCAAGGCGCCTGGGGGTGGCGGTGGTCAGCGGTTTTCACACCAACTTTGCGCAATATTGCAGCAAGTACGGCCTTGGCCTGTTGGCACGGCTGCTCACACATTACCTACGCTGGTTTCACCGCCGCACCGCTACCACGCTCGTACCCAGCGTGAGCCAGTGCCTGGCTCTGCAACGCCGTGGCTTCGAACGCCTGGCTCTGCTGACCCGTGGGGTGGACGCTGGCCTGTTCAACCCGGCACGCCGTAGCCAGGCGCTACGTGAGCGCTGGGGCCTTGGGAGCGACGACATTGCCGTACTGCACGTTGGGCGCCTGGCTGCGGAGAAGAACCTGGCGCTATTGGGCCCGTGCCTGCAAAAGATGCAAAACGCTCATCCACAACGGCATCTACGGCTTGTGGTGGTCGGCGACGGCCCGCAACGGGCCAGCCTCGAGCAGCAGCTTCCAGATACGGTGTTCTGCGGTGCCCAGCGCGGGGAGGCCCTGGCCGAGCATTACGCCAGTGGTGATGTGTTTCTGTTTCCGAGCCTGACCGAAACCTTCGGCAATGTGGTGCTCGAGGCCATGGCCTCGGGCCTGGCAGTCGTCGCCTACGACGAAGCCGCCGCCGCCCAGCATATCCGCCACGGCCACAGTGGCACGCTAGCGATGCCGGGTGACCAAGCGGCGTTCATCGAGGCCGCCTGCTGGCTGCTGGAAGAAGATGAAACGCTGCGCCGAATCCGTCTCAATGCACGCCAGCACGCCAGCCGGCAAGGTTGGCCGGCAGTCGTAGAGCAGTTCGAAGCGCACCTGATGGACGCCTGCCTGTCGTCGCCAGCCGGCGCCCACGCCACGCTGGGGGTCAAGCCAGAGTCGTCAACGCCTCACGGCTGAAGGGCAGCACATCCGCTTCACGCCCTTCTCGCACCTTGAGGGCCCACTCGGCGTCCACCAGCAAGGCACGCCCTACCGCAACCAAGTCGAACTCCTCATCGCCCAGCCGCCGCAGCAGGCCCTCAAGGCTGGCAGGTTTGGCCACTTTATCGGTGTCGACCATGAACTGCAGGAACTCGCCGTCGAGCCCCACGCTACCGACGGTGATGGTTGGTTTGCCGGTCAGGGCACGTGTCCATCCGGCCAGGTTCAGCTCGCTGCCTTCGAACTCAGGCTCCCAAAAGCGTCGGGTCGAGCAGTGGAAGATATCCACACCCGCCGCCGACAGCGGCTCGAGAAACGCAGCGAGGGCTTGAGGCGTATCCACCAGGCGAGCACTGTAGTCTTGCTGCTTCCACTGCGAGAAACGGAAGATGATCGGGAAATCTGGCCCGACGGCCGCACGCACGGCCTGAATCAGTTCTATGGCAAAACGCGAGCGGCCAGCCAGGTCGCCACCATAGGCATCGGTGCGACGGTTGCTGACCTCCCAGAAGAACTGGTCGATCAGATAGCCGTGGGCACCATGAATCTCGACGCCATCCATCCCGATGGCTTTGGCATTGCGAGCCGCTTGGGCGAAAGCGTCGATCACTTCGCGAATATCAGCTTCGCTCATACCCTGCACCAGCACCTGGCCGTCTTTGGTTTTCTCGCTGGGCCCGTAACCGGGCACACTGGCATCCGGCTCGCACCCCAGGCGCCGAACCATGCCCACATGCCATAGCTGCGGCACTATACGGCCACCTTCGGCATGCACGGCATCGACCACCTGCTGCCAGCCGGCCAGGGCATCTTCACCATGAAAGCGCGGCACATTCGGGTAGCCGTTGGCTGCCTTGTGGTCCACCGTGGTGCCTTCTGTGATGATCAGGCCAACGTTCGCTGCAGCGCGGCGTCGGTAGTACTCGACCACGCCTGCATGTGGTACTCCACCCGGGCAAAACGTGCGGGTCATCGGCGCCATGACGACACGAGTCGGCAGCTCGAGTGCGCCAAGGGTGAAGGGCTGGAACAAAGGATTGCTGGACATGGGGGCGCTTGCGTCTGTGTGAGGAACTCCGCCAGAGGTTATGGGCCCCGCACAGCCTGGCCAAGCATCATTGATCGGAGTGATTCGCCGGTATCGAGGGCACGAGCGTGCAAGCTGAATCAGCCGCGAACTCGAATGCAGTCAGCCCAGGGCCTTTTCGATAGCTTGGACCACGCAAGGGTCATCCGGGGCAGTGCGCGGAGCGAAGCGCGCCAGCACCCGGCCATCTTTACCTACCAGAAACTTTTCGAAATTCCAGCTGATATCCCCAGGGAATTCGGCACCCTCGCCTGCCAGTAGGCGGTACAACGAATGACGCTGCGGCCCATTGACCTCGAGTTTGGCAGCCAGCGGGAAACTCACGCCATAGTTCAGGCTGCAGAACTCCAGAATCTCCTTGTCGCTGCCAGGCTCCTGGCCGGCGAACTGGTTGCACGGCAAACCCAGCACGTTGAAACCTTTGCCTTTGAATTGCTGCTGGAGCTTTTCCAGCGAGGCGTATTGCGGCGTCAAACCACATTTGGAGGCCACATTGACCACCAGCACGACCTGGCCTTTGAACGGTGCCAGGGGCAGGTCCTCGCCGGTCAGCGCTTTCAACGTCAGGTCGTGAAATGCACTCATGATCAATCCCCTCTGAGGTTGCAGGTTGCCGCTGGGGGCGAATTGCGCCCACTAAAAAGGCGCTCTTGCAAGCCGCGCACCTTCCGTTTGGAAGCATGCCGGCTCGTCCGAGCGCCTGGCGACTTTCTGAGCTTAGCGCAGAAAATCAGTGGTGATGGCCACCTTCACCGTGGATGTGGCGGTGAGCGATTTCTTCATCGCTGGCGTCACGCACGTCGACGACCTTGACCTTGAAGTTCAGACGCTGGCCAGCCAGTGGGTGGTTGCCGTCGACGGTAATGTCGTCGCCGTCGATATCGCGGATGGTGACGATCTGCATCTGGCCATCGGGCGCCGACGCGTGGAACTGCATGCCCACTTCCAGCTGGTCGACGCCTTCGAACAGGCTGCGGTTCAGGGTGCTGACCAGCTCGGCCAGGTATTCGCCGTAGGCGTCTTCTGGCTCGATGGCAACTTCCAGCTCGTCACCGGCTTGCTTGCCTTCCAGGGCCTTTTCCAGGCCAGGGATGATATTGGCGGCACCGTGCAGGTAAACCAGCGGCGCGCCACCGGCGGAGCTGTCGATGGTCTCCCCGGCGTCGTTGGTCAGGGTATAGTCGATGGAGACTGCCTTGTTGGCGGCGATCAGCATGGGGCAAGACCTTTTGCAAAAGAATGTAGAGCGCACAAGTGTAACCAAGGCATCGCTCGATTGCGACCGCAGTGCGGGCGAGCACTGCCCCATCAGTCGGATCACCGGCTGGCACGAGGACGAAGAAGGCCACTGGGTGGTTGAGTTGTCCTGCGGCCACACCCAGCACCTGCGCCACCAGCCACCCTGGCAATCCAGGCCATGGGTGCTCGACGCCGAGCAGCGCGCGCGGCACATCGGCCAGGCGTTCGCCTGTGGCTGGTGCGCACAAGGGCCCGATAGCGCTACCCTTGGCCGTTGATTCCTTGCACCGCTTATTTCGAGAAGCACGCATGCAGACATTTTTCATTGCGCCGACCGACTTTGGGGTCGGCCTGACCTCCATCAGCCTGGGCCTGGTCCGCACCCTTGAGCGTGCTGGGCTCAAAGTTGGTTTTTTCAAGCCGATCGCTCAGCCTCACCCTGGCGATACTGGCCCGGAACGTTCCACCGAACTGGTGGCTCGCACCCACGGCATCAAGCCGCCGGTGCCATTGAGCCTGGCCCATGTCGAGCGCATGCTCGGCGATGGCCAGCTGGACGAGCTACTCGAAGAGATCATCCGCCTTTACCAGCAAGCCTGCGTCGGCAATGACGTGGTGGTGGTCGAAGGGATGGTCCCGACCCGCCATGCCAGCTATGCCGCTCGGGTCAACCTGCACCTGGCCAAGAGCCTGGACGCCGAGGTGATTCTGGTTTCCGCCCCGGAAAACGAAGTGCTCAGCGAGCTGTCCGGGCGGGTGGAATTGCAGGCCCAGCTGTTCGGTGGGCCGCGTGACCCCAAAGTGCTGGGGGTGATCCTCAACAAGGTACGCACCGACGAAAGCATGGCCGACTTTGCTACGCGCCTTCGCGAGCACTCACCGCTGCTACGCGGCAACGACTTCCGGCTATTGGGCTGCATCCCCTACCAGAGCGAGCTGAACGCCCCGCGTACCCGCGACGTAGCCGAGCTGCTGGGTGCCCAGGTGCTCAATGCCGGCGACTACGAACAGCGGCGGATGAACAAAATCATCATCTGTGCCCGCACCGTAGCCAATACCGTGCCGCTGCTGACCCCGGGCACCTTGGTGGTAACCCCCGGCGATCGCGACGACATCATCCTTGCCGTGAGCCTTGCCGCCATCAACGGTGTGCCGTTGGCCGGCCTGCTGCTGACCAGCGACAGCAAGCCCGATGCACGCATCCTTGGCCTGTGCCAAGGTGCCTTGCAGGCGGGCCTGCCGATCCTGTCGGTGAGCACCGGCTCGTACGACACCGCCAACCTGCTCAACTCGCTGAACCGTGAAATCCCGGTAGATGACCGTGACCGGGCCGAATTCATCACCGACTTCGTCGCCAGCCACCTTGACGCCGCCTGGCTGCACCAGCGCTGCGGCACGCCAAGGGAGCTGCGCCTATCGCCAGCAGTATTTCGCTATCAGTTGATCCAGCGTGCGCAACAGGCCAATAAGCGCATCGTCTTGCCCGAAGGCGCAGAACCGCTGCTGGTTCAGGCGGCAGCCATCTGCCAGGCGCGCGGCATCGCCCGTTGCGTACTGCTGGCCAAGCCCGAGGCGGTCGAAGCCGTGGCTCGTGCGCAAGGCATTACCTTGCCGCCGGACCTGGAAATACTCGACCCCGAGCTGATTCGCGGGCGCTATGTGGAACCGATGGTGAGCCTGCGCAAGAGCAAGAACCTCAACGCACCGATGGCTGAGCAACAGCTGGAAGACCCGGTGGTGATCGGCACCATGATGCTGGCCCTGGACGAGGTCGATGGCCTGGTCTCGGGCTTGGTGCACTCAACTGCCAACACCATTCGCCCGGCCCTGCAATTGATCAAGACCGCCCCCGGCACCAGCCTGGTGTCGTCGGTGTTCTTCATGCTGTTTCCCGAGCAGGTGTTGGTATACGGCGATTGCGTGATGAACCCCCACCCCAGCGCTAGCGAGCTGGCGGAAATTGCCCGGCAGAGCGCCGAGTCAGCGCAGGCATTCGGCATCGCGCCACGGGTAGCGATGATCAGCTATTCGAGCGATTCGGCCAGTGACGAGGAAGTCGAAAAAGTGCGCGAAGCCACGCGCCTGGCGCAGGCCGCAGAACCAGGGCTGACGATTGACGGGCCGCTGCAGTACGACGCTGCTGCCAACCCGCAGGTCGCTCGTCAACTGGCTCCGCAGAGCCAGGTAGCGGGCCGTGCGACGGTGTTCGTATTCCCTGACCTCAATACCGGCAATACCACTCACAAGGCGGTGCAGCGCAGCACCGATGGGGTCAGCTTGGGGCCGATGCTACAAGGGCTGCGCAAACCGGTGAATGACCTGCCACGTGGTGCGCAGGTGGATGACATCGTGCACACCATCGCGCTTACTGCCATACAGGCCAGCGTCAGCCGCTGAAACGAAAACGGCCTGCAGCCAGTCAGTGAAGCCTATCGGGCTGCGTTGCAGCCCAATAGGCGCGCTTGAGAACTTGACTACTGCGCCCCCATGAGGCGTTTCAAGGGTACTGCTGAACCTGGCCCTGCTGCTGGTCGTATTGCTGACCTGGGATCGGCTTCAGGTTGACCTCGACACGGCGGTTCTGGGCGCGGCCATTGGCGTCGGCATTGCTGGCGATCGGCTGGTCGGGGCCCATGCCGCGTACGGTCACGCGCGAAGCATCAACGCCCTGAGAAGTCAGGTAGGTACTGACGGCCTGCGCACGACGCTGGGACAGATCCATGTTGTGCTGGCGGCTGCCGGTGCTGTCAGTAAAGCCGACCACTTCGATGGTGTTCTGGTTGAACGACTTGAACGAATTCGCCAAGTTGTTCAGTGGGCTGTAGAAGCTTGGGGAAATGTTCGCCGAATCAGTGGCGAAGGTGATGTTGCCCGGCATGATCAGCTTGATCTGATCGCCCTGGCGCTGCACTTCGACGCCCGTATTGGCCATTTTCGCGCGCAGCTCGGCCTCCTGCTTGTCGGCGTAGTAGCCGTAACCGGCGGCGGCGGCACCGACTGCTGCAGCGCCGATCAGGGCGCCTTTGCCACGGTGGTTGTGGTCGATGGCGGCACCGGCAACGGCCCCAGCCAGCGCACCAAGGCCGCCATATTTGGCAGTCTTGCTCATTCCCGCCGACCCGCCTTGAGCCTGGCCTTGATTGTCATAAGGGTTCTGCCCGGCGCAGCCGGTCATCAAGGCTGCAGCGGTTGCGACGATAATCAGGCGACGCATGGTGAACATGGGCAAGCTCCTACAAAAAATTCGTATGTGCGGCAGATCAGAGTTGGATCTATGCCAGCCTTGGATTGCCGGAACAAGCAAAAATTCCATGAAAGGCTTTTCATGCTCAGGCGCGAACGAACGGGTTCTCGCGCATCTCGTCGCCAAGGCGGGTATCCGGGCCGTGGCCAGTCACCACAGTGGCCTCTTCATCCAGACGGTAGAGTCGCTCCTTGATCGACCGCACAATCGCTCGCTGGTCACCACCCCACAAATCGGTACGGCCGATACCCCGGCGGAACAAGGTATCGCCGGCGATCAGCAACTGGGCATCGGCGAACCAGAAACTCATCGAACCCGGGGTGTGCCCCGGGGTATGCAAGGCCACGCCACAACCACAGGCAAGCTCTTCGCCGTCCTCGATCCAGCGGTCTGGCGATGGCACCGGGGTGTAGGGCACACCGAACATCTGGCATTGCATCTGAAGGTTGTCCCACAGCGGCTGGTCCTGCTTGTGCAGGTGCAAGGTGGCGCCGGTCAGTTCCTTGAGCTTGCCCGAAGCCAGGAAATGGTCGAAATGCGCATGGGTATGGATGATGCTGACCAGCGTCAGGCCATGGGCTTGCAAGCGTGCGAGAATCTTGTCCGGATCACCGCCCGGGTCGACCACGATGGCCTTCTTGGTAAGCGGATCACCGATCAATGTGCAATTGCACTGCAAAGGGCCTACGGGGAAGGTTTCGCGAACAAGTGTAGTGGGGGCTGTGTTCATAGGGGCTCCTGACGGCTGCCGGAATGTTAGCGCGGGCAGGGCAGGCTGTCTTGGTATGCGGCGCCTGACAGCGCCTGGCGTCAAGGCAGATACAACCTGAACAACCCGCCCCCAAGCGTCCCTCCGTTGGCAATCTCGATCCGCCCGCGCACACCGCTACGCTCATGCAATGCGGCAATGCGCGCCGCAAAATACAGCCCCAGCCCCGTACTGCCGCTTTGCGAGTCGATGCCTTGCACGTAATCCTGCTGGCGCTCGATCATCTTGGCCGGGTAGCCTGGGCCGTCGTCGTTGACGCTGATGACCAGGTGATCGTCCTGCTCGCCGATGCTGATCAACAGCGCATGCCCTGCATAGCGGGTGGCATTGGTGATGACGTTGGCAATCACCGAAGCGACCAGTTCGCGGTCGAAGAAGCCCAGTGGGTTATCGGTTTCGACCCGCCAGGTCGCGAGGATATCGTTGTGCTGCAGCACTTGCTGATGGGCCGCCAGTTGCGCTTCGATGAAGTCTTCTAGTTCGTGGTAGTCAGGGCACACCGGCAGCTGATTGACCCCTAGCTTGTACAACCCCAGTAACTGCACCAGCATGCCGTTGAGGTGGCGGAATTCATGCTCGATCACCCCCTGCTCGGTGCCGCTGCGCCACGCTTCAGGCAGCCGCGCCAGCCATTGGTCATGGGACTGAATCAGCGCTGATAGCGAGTTTTTCAGGTCGTGTACGGTGGAGGCGATCACCGTGGAAAAATCCAGCCCCTGGTTATCCTGGCTCATGCGCCGAAGACCTTGATGTGCAGTTTGCGGTAGCGGTCATAGCGGCTGTCGGTGCTCGGGATGCCGGCCACCCGGGTCAGGCAGTCGCGGCATTCCTGCATGATCGCCGGCGGTGTCACCTCGCCCCCGATGCGCAGCAGAGCCTGGGCCGTATTGAGCGCGATGCTGATGTTCTTCGGTTGCAGCGACAGGGCCTTGCGGAACATCTGCAAGGCTTCGTTGAGCTGCCCCGCCTGGTAACTGCGCACCCCTTGGCGATTGAGGTCGACCGCTTCGGTGACGGCGCCCAGCACGGTCGGGTCATCCGTCAGCTTGGCGACGTTCTGCATGACCTTCGGGTCATCACCGTAGGTTTCCACGCAGCCTTTGAGGATGCTGCCCCCAGCGGCCTCCTGGCCAAGCGCTTTAAGTTGTTTGGCCACCGTCAGGGCGGCCTCGACGGAGAAGAACTGGTCCATCTTATCCAGCCGCTGCATGGCTTGCTCGGTGAGTTTGGCGGCCGTCTCAGGGTCGCCTGCCTGCTGCAGGCTGGCCGCTTTCATCAAGCGGGCACGCACCTGCAGGCCCTGGTCTTCGACATTGTCCTTGGCCACTTCGCTGAGCACGGTGTTGATCTCCACCCGAGCCCGGGCATCCAGCCCGAAGCCTGCGTTTTTGCTCATCAGCGCCTGAACGAGCCCAAGATTGCTCTCTGCATCCTTGTAGCGTGAGCTCTGCCCCTGATTGACGGCGTGCCGGAAGGCCTTGGAGGCGCTTTCGAAATCTTCGTTGTCCAACGCCAACTTGCCAAGCGCAGCCTGCCGCCGCACTGCCAGGGGTGACAAGCGCACTGCTTCTTCGAGCATGGTCTGGGCACGCTTGGTATCACCTTGAGCGACCAGCGCCTCTGCCATGCCATCGTACAACCCAGGCATGATTGGGAAGGCTTTGAGCGCCTGTTCGTAAACCCCTTGGGCCTGGGCATGCTGCCCGCGCTTTTGCATCAGGCTGCCCAGTGCCGAATACACCCAAGGCTGAGGGCGGCTGCCAAGGATGGTCTTGAGAAACTTCTCCAACTCATCGAAGCGGTTGAGGTCGCGCAGCGCATCGGCGCGGTAGCGCAAGCACAATGGCGCAAAACGCGGGTCTTTCTTGCACAGCTCGGCACAAGCGGCCAGCACTTCGGCCGGGCGACCACGGTCCAGGGCCTGCAGGATGGGCTTGAGCAGGGTCTTGCGCTGGGTCAGCTTTTCCAGGCGCTGGGCCAGGCCTACGCGGTTGAACGGTTTGGTCAGGTAGGCATCGGGCTCATGCTCCAGGGCGCTGAGCACGATGGCCTGGCTGCTCTCTGCGGTGACCATGATGAAAACGCATTCATGGCTGATCAATTTGTCCAGGATCAAGTCTTCCAGAACCTGCTGACCATTTTTCTTGCCGTCGCCAAGGTGGAAGTCTTGAAGAACGTAGTCGTAGCGCTTCTGCCCGCACATGCGCAGGGCCTGCTCACCACTGTCTGCGGTATCCACATCGCGAACGCCCAGTTCACGCAACATGGAACGGGTCGACGTGCGGAAGTCGGTGTAGTCGTCGACGATCAGAAAGCTTTTTTGCCCGTACTGCAGCATCAACACGACCTGTATTGAGTGGATGGGTGAATGGCGCGGGGCGATGCATACCGCCGAAACCTGTATCGGCAAGCGGGCCGGAAAGATGAGGGCGAGAAATATCGCGCACCAACAAATAATGGCTTTACGCCACTATTTTATAGAGCCGCATCGCTTCAGGCTACTTCAGGCCAGCAAACCCAATGCCTTAGCCCTTGCCACTGCCTGGGTGCGACGTTCCACTCCAAGCTTGCTATTGATATGACTGGCATGGGTCTTGACCGTGTGCAGTGAGATGAACAGCCGTTCGCTGATCTGCTGGTTCGAACAACCTTGCGCAATCAGTTCGAGCACCGCCAGTTCACGGCCACTCAAGGCTTGGGCAGCAACACTTGCGGCGGGTGTAGGCTCCGGCAGACGATTCAGCAGCTCAGCCTGAGCCTGGCAAGCCGGCTGCGCCAGCAGTTGTTCACGCAGCCACACCGGGTGCTGCTCGATCAGGCGCTGGAACGGTTGCATCACGCCCCCTCGGGCTGCGCTCAACGCCATGGGAAGCAATTGCGCCGCCTGTGCTTCAGCCCCCTGGCTCAACAGCAGGTCGACCCACTGTGACAGCGCGTGCAAGCTGAGCATCATGCTGCCGCTGGCCTGCCCGCGCTCGGCCAGGCTACGCAGGCGCGCCACTGCGTCTTCCCGGCGCTGCTGAACACGCTCAAGCAGTGCCTGCTGCAACTGGATGTGCAAAGGCAGCAAGGGGTGAAACTCCGGCGCCGCCGCAGGGTGTTCGCCACCATAGGTCTGGCCCAGACGCAGCAACCAGGACTCGGCCAGGTCGATGCGACCCTGAGCGAGCCATAGCTCGCACTTCACCAGGGTAATCATCGCCAGGTAGAAGATCGCCGGCACATCCCAGATGTGCATCAGCCGCTCCGCCTCGGCCAATTCGGCGAACGCCTCGGCATACTGCCCCTCACGCCCCTCGAGCGAGGCGATCACGCAATGGCCGATAAGCACGCTGATATCGCGGCAGGCACGCGCCTCGCCAAGCCCTGCGCGCAAGCGCGCGCGACCTTGGGTGGGCTGCAGCCGCGCCACCAGCAGGTAACCCTCGTAAAGGGTCAAGCGCGCCCGCACGGCGTAAAGCCGCTGTGCAGGCAGCCCTTGCAGACGTTGCAGCCCCTGGCGCACTTCATCAAGCGCCCGCAGCACTTCACCGCGGGCATGCAGCACGCGGGCACGGTCGTAATGCGCCAGTGCCTCGAACAATGGGTTACCGACCCGCTGTGCCAGTTCAAGCGCTTCGCGGTTCCAGCCACGCGCACGCCAGAAGTCGCCATCGGCAATGGCTAGGTTGGACAATGTCGAGAGGCACACCAGGCGTTGCCCATAGCGCTTACTCGGCAGGCTCTGCAACGCCTCGCCGCAATACGCCAAGGTACGCTCACGGTCACCCCGGCCCCGCGCGATGACTCCGCTCAAGGCCAGCCACTGCGCCAGCATCGACTTTTGCGCGGTAGCCGACGGCGCCGGCAGGAAGCGGCTGAGGTAACTGGCCAACTCCTCGGCCGCATCCAGCTGGCACGCCAGGCCGAGCGCCCAGCTGTACAGCACGATCAAGCGCGGCGTACTGATCAGAAGGCTGTCGGGCAGGTCCATCTTCCAGCGCAGCAGCATGCCCACGTTCTGCTCAGCCAGCAGTTGCTCCTCGGAGAGGTTCTGCACCAGATTGGCGGCAACATCGAGGTGGCCGGCGCGCAAGGCTTGCTCCACGGCCTCGTCGAGCAAGCCTTGGCCCTGGAACCAGCGGCAGGCACGCAGGTGCAGGCGTGCCTGTGGCTCATTTGCCTGGCGGCTGCGCAGCAGGTCGGAGAACAGATGATGATAGCGGTACCAGAGGCCATGCTCGTCCAGTGGCACCAGAAACACTTGATGTGCCTGCAGATACCCCAGGATCGCCGCGCTGTCTGCGCGCTCGCGCAGCGCGTCGCACAGCGCTGCACAGAAGCGTTCCTGGCAGGCGGTGTCAAACAGAAAAGCCTGTACATCCCCAGGCAGCATTTCGATGACTTCTTCGAGCAGGTAGTCGCGGATCAAACCCTCACCACCGTGCAAGGCCTGGGGCATGAGCTGTTCGTCACCGGCCTCGCTGGCTGCCAATTGCCAGAAGCGCAGCCCCGCAACCCAGCCATCGCTGCGCTGAATCAGGTTATCGACCGCCTGGCCACCCAGGCCCATGGGATGGTGACCAATCACCGCCAGCGCTTCCTCTGCGGTCAGGCGTAGGTCCTGCTCGCCGAGTTCGGTCAATTGCCGAGACAAGCGTAGCCGCGCCAAGTGCCAGTCCGGGCGCTGACGGCTGGTCACCAGCAGTACGAGGCCTGCCGGCAAATGATTGAGGAAAAATTGCAGGCAGCGGTCCAGTACCGGCCCTTGGGCCAGGTGATAGTCGTCCAGTACCAGAAGCAACGGTGTATCGGCCTGTAGGTACAGCGCCAGTTCATCCAGCAGGCTGTCCAGCCACTCTTCGAAGGCAAAGGGCTGGTGACGCTGACGCATCTTCAGCAACCCCATGGCTTGCCCGCCCAGTGCCGGACAATACTGCTGCAGGCCTTCGAGCAGGCGTTCGAGGAAGCGGCCAGGGTCAGCATCCCGTTGGCTCAGGCCGAGCCAGAGACTGCGCCAGTGGCTGGGCAGTGACTCGCAGAATTCGATGGCCAGAGAGCTTTTGCCAAAACCAGCGGGAGCATTGACCAGCAGTAGCCGACCGCTTAGGCCGCCCTGCAGGCGCTGGCACAGGCGCGCACGCGGCACATGGCCGTCCGGCTGCGGTGGCCGGAAGAAGCGCCCGTCCAGCAGGCCCAGAGCCTGGCTGGCGAATCCATGCGTACGGGACAGATCGGTCATGGCCGGCTCGTTCTATTGGAAAGACTTCGGCGGTACGTGTGCTTGCGAGACTAGCTGGTAATGCAACGCGTTTGAAGATGATGGGCACCATTGGCCAGGTAAAGACTGCGACAAAACGCAACATGGGCGCTGCTCAGGGCCTAGCGGCGGGGCTTTGGCGGGGTATTCATCGGCTTTATGGCAGCACAACAGAAACGCCCCGGCAAGCCGGGGCGTTCTGGGAGGTCACAGTGTTTCGGATCGTCAGCTCAACGGATACCCGACTGACGCAGGGCTGCGGGCTGGAAATCGGCCTTGCTGGCACTGAAGCCGAAGTCATAGGCACGCTTTTCTTCGTTCTTCATGCCCAGAGCCAGGTAACGGCCCGATTGCAGATCGTAGATGGCTTCGAGGGTGTACCACGGTACCTGCACGTTGTAGTACGGCTGGGCATGGGCCTCCGACACCCGCCACAACTGACCGCGGCCGTCGTACTGGTCGATAACCGCTGCTTGCCAGGTATCCTCGTCGATGTAGAAGTCACGCTTGGCATAAATGTGCCGCTGGCCAGGCTTGAGGGTCGCGACCACGTGCCATACACGGCGTAGTTCGTAACGGGCCAGATCCTGGTTGATGTGCCCGGGCTTGAGGATGTCGGCGTACTTGAGCTTGGGGTCATCCAGCTTGAAGGCGTTGGAGGCGATGTACATCTCCTTCTTGCCCTCCAGCTTCCAGTCGTAGCGGTCAGGTGCGCCGTTGTACATGTCCAGGTTGTCGGAGGTGCGCAGGCCATCGGCCGCGGTGCCCGGGCCGTCGTAGGAGACCTGCGGGGCCTGACGTACGCGGCGCTGGCCGGCGTTGTAGATCCAGGCCTTGCGGGGCTCCTTGACCTGGTCGAGGGTCTCGTGCACCAGCAGCACAGTACCGGCCAGGCGTGCCGGGGCAGTCACTTCCTGCTTGAAGTAGAACAGAATGTTGCCTGGGTTGTTGGGGTCGTAGTCCTTCATCTTGTCGCGGAAGACGAACTGGTCGGCGAAGTACACCAGGCTGTACGAGCCATTCTGCTGCGGGGTGGCCTGGGTCACCAGGCGGCTGACGCTACCGCCACGGTAGCGGGTGATATGGTTCCAGATAACTTCCAGGCCGCTTTTCGGGATCGGGAAGGGTACGGCAGTCTGGAAGTTGTTCAGACCGTTACCGCCTTCGACCAGCGTGGTGGTGGTGGCGTTCTTCTTGATGGCGGCGAACACATCGTCAGGCACCGTGGAACCGCGATGGGTCTTGAACACCGGGATCTTGTAGGTGTCCGGATAACGCTTGAGCATCGCCAACTGGCCCGGCGAGAGCTGATCCTTGTACTGCTCAGCGTTTTGCGCGGTGATGGTGAACAGCGGTTTTTCAGTGCCATAGGGGTCAGACAGGAAACCTTTGCTGTCCACAGTGCCTGCGCTCTTGGACAGGGGCTCCCATGGCCCGATCGAGCCGTTGGCGTTGCCGGCTTTTTCGGCGCCCATTGGGGTAAGGGTACTGCCCAGCTTTGCTGCTTCGTCGGCCGATACCGCAGCCATGACGCTGGTCGCCAGCAGGGACAGGCCCAGCACACCGGCTTGCAACAGACTTCTGGTCTTGTTCATCTCGTGTCGTCCTGGATCAGTATGCTTAGAAGTTCACGCCGAAGCTGAGCGCGACGAAGTCGCGGTCATCCACAGTGCTGTACTTGCCGTCGAAGAAATTGGTGTACGACAGGCTGGCGGTGTACGTGTTCTGGTATTCGGCGTCCAGGCCAAGGCTGATGGCCTTGCGCCCTTCCTCGAAGTTGCCGCCAGGGCCCGGGGAATACCCGGACACGTCGTGGGACCACGCTACGTTCGGTTTCAGGTTGACCCCTGCAAACACGTCGTTGTAGTCCCAGATTACGCGGGCGCGATAACCCCAGGAGGTGCTGGTGGTATAGCCGTCGTTCTCGCACTTGCGGTTGAGGTTGGTGGTCGAGGCGCCGGCGCCGGCGCCAGCGATGGTGCTGGTATTGAGTGCCTGGCATGTATTAGCGCCACCGGTAGCCGGCAATGGACCAGGGCCGAAGACCGGGTCGCGGCCGTAGCGTGTGTCGTGGGCGTTTTCCAGGCCCCCTACGTGGGTCACACCCACTTCACCCACCACGGTCATACGGCTTGCGCCCATCACCTGGTCGAAGAAGTGCGTCAGGGTAGTCTGGAACTGCGTGATTTCCTTGCGACGATAGCCGTGCAGGTCTTGCCCTGGAGTGCCGGTGAGCAACGAAGCGTTGCTCAGTGCGCCACCGATGGGGCGTACCCCTGCAAACAGAATGTCGGTGGTGTTCAGCTGTACCGGTGCGTTCGGCCTGTAACTGATTTCGCCACTCCAGGCAGTACCCGTGGGCAGCGTGGTGGAGAAGCTCAAACCGTACAGGCGTATATCTTCGGGGTACTCGACGAAGTATTTGGAATTGCCTGCAACGATCAGTGGTGCCAACGCACGCAGTTGCGCCGGCAACTGACTCAAGCCAGCAAAGACCGACGGCGAAGCGCCCGTTGCGCTGAAAATCGGTGCGCGACTGTGATAGTTCATGAAGTAGGCGCCGAACTCGGTATCGAGCGGCTCGAACATGTAACGCATGGCCACGCCGAATTGGCCGCTGTCGCGCGCATCGCGGTCGGCGCCACGGGCCACCATCACACCTTCCTGATTGATGTTGACGCCGCGGGTTGCCAGAAACTGCTGCGCCGCAGCCGGTACCGTGCGGCTGCTGTTGAGCACACGCAGGTTATCGGTGCAACCGTCGGCGATGATGTCCGGCTGGGAGAAGAAGGTGCCGCAGTTGTCGACGACGGTCTGGTCCCACTCCAATTGATAGAAGGCCTCGGCCGACAGGTTGTCGGTCAGGCTCTGTGAGATGTAGAACATGTTGACCGGGATCAGGCCTTCCTTGATCTCGGCGCCAGGGCGACGGAATGCAGCCACGTCGATGGGGTTGATCGAGTTGATGCCACCGCCGATGAAGGTGCTTTCACCCCAACTCACTACCTGCTTGCCGAAGCGTACCGAACCCGGCTGATCAGCGATCGAGTAGTTGTGGTAAACGAAGGCATCGAGCAACTGGGCACCGGAGGACTTGGCGCCTTCCTTACGGCCCGCATCACTGATGTCCTTGAACTCGCGGCCTTCGTCCTTGAGTTCGAAGTCGTACCAGTACTTGCCGCGCACGAACACGCCAGTATCGCCGTATTTGAGCTCAAGGTCGTGGATGCCTTTGAAGATCTTCGAGAAGGTCTCGCCTTTCTTGAAGTTCAGGTGGCCATCGTCGGAGGTCTGCGACAGGCCCTTGCCGCCGTTGTTGACCCCGATCAGGTTCTTGTTGGGGTTGGCGGTGGACCAGCTGGCGCCAACGGAGAGCGACGAGTCGAACTGACCTTCGATTTCACCGATGTTGAAACTGACAGCGAAAGCAGGACTTGCGAGCGTTGAAGCAAGGCTGACGGCCAAAGGCAGCTTGGCCCGGCGCCAGAACGGATATGCAGATTTCATCGACGCTACTCCATGTACTTTATTGTTATGGCAGTGAGTCCCTTCAGAAACGGCCCGTGCGACCGGTGTGCGGGCTTGCCCCCGTGACGAGGTGCCTTGCGCACGCCGCCCCCCATTTCTGAAAATTCCCTGGCCCCGACTATAGCCAGCAGGCACCCGTGCTTGATCCCTCTAAAGTGTGATTTGCGCAGGTTGCCCATTGGCCACGCTCAAGCATGGCCGATTTTTCCCGTTTGGCAAGGCTACAGCCCGTCTAGCATGCGGGTCGCGTTATGGCGCGCACGACCCGCCTGTTGCTCACACCGTAGACAGAAAGGCGCTGTTACTGGCCTGCCACTGGACGATGTCTTGGCGGATACGCTTTTTGTCCAGCTTACCGACACTGGTCTTGGGAATTTCAGTAACAACGGCGATCTGGCTTGGAATCGCCCACTTGTTGATATGCCCTTGCTCGACAAAAGGTTTGAGATGCTCCTTGAGCGCCTTGGCATCGATGGCCTGGCCCTCGCGCACCACCAAGAGGGCGAACGGACGCTCCCCCCACTGCGGGTCGGCCACCCCGACCACCGCCACTTCCTGCACCGCCGGGTGACGGCTGATCAGGTCTTCCAGATCGAGCGAGGAGATCCACTCGCCACCCGTCTTGATCACGTCCTTGATACGGTCGCGGATGTCGATATAGCCCATGCTGTCGAGGGTGGCGACGTCGCCGGTGTGCAGCCAGCCGCCCTGCCACAGTTCCTCGCTCTTTTCCGGCTCTTTGAAATAACCCAAGGTCAACCAAGGTGCACGCAGCACCAGCTCGCCTTGCGTTTCGCCATCGGCTGGGAGGAAGTTGCCTTCGCAATCGACTATCGCCGCCTCCACCAAGGGCACCGGGACACCCGCCTTGATGCGGTAGGTCACCCGCTCATCATCGCTGCCGGCCTGCAGCTCGTCGTTCAGGTGCGCGGCTGAAATCAGCGGGCAGGTTTCCGACATGCCATAAGCCGCCGTCAGTTGAATACCCCGGGCCAGCGCTGCCTCGTAAAGTGCCCGGTTGAGTGCGCTGCCGCCGATGATGATCTTCCAGCCACCAAAATGCTCGCCCTGAGCGGACGGGCAGTTGAGCAGCATCTGCAAAATGGTCGGCACACAGTGCGAGAAGGTGACCTTCTCTTCGCGCCATAGCTTGACCAGCATTTGCGGCTCGTAACGGCCGGGGTAGACCTGCTTCATGCCCAGCATGGTGGCGGCATAGGGGATGCCCCATGCGTGCACGTGGAACATCGGTGTAATGGGCATGTACACGTCGTCACTGCCAAGCAGGCGCACACTGTCGATGCTGCCGGTCACTGCTGCTTCGGCCAGGGTATGCAGCACCAGCTGACGGTGGGTGAAGTACACACCTTTGGGGTTGCCGGTGGTACCGGTGGTGTAGAAGGTGGTCGCGACCGAGTTTTCGTCGAAATCAGGGAAGTCGTAGTGCGCGCTGGCGGCGGCGAGCAGTTGCTCGTATTCACCGACCATATTCGGCAAGTCGGCGGTGGTGCCTGGGGCATCGGTGAGCAGCACGGTCTTGTCGACCGTCGTCAGTTGCCCGGCGATAGCCTGATAAAGGCCCACGAAGTCACTGTTGACCAGCACGAAGCGGTCTTCGGCGTGGTTCATGGTGTAGAGGATCTGCTCGGGCGACAGGCGCACGTTGATGGTGTGCACCACCGCGCCGATCATGGGGATGGCGAACATGCACTCCAGGTATCGGTGGCTGTCCCAATCCATTACTGCCACGGTGTCACCCGCCTTTACCCCTGCCTCGGTCAGTACGTTGGCAAGGCGGGCGATACGCTCATTGAGCTGCAGGTATGTCAGGCGCAGTTGGTCGCGGTAGACGATTTCGCGAGTCTTTTCATAACGGCTGCCGGACATGAGCAGGCGCTTGATCAACAGCGGGTAGTCATAGGCGCCCTCGGCGGGCTTGATGATGCGGGTCTGCAACATGGTAATCCCTTTTCTGGAAAGCAGGCCGAACAACTCTGGCGTTACTGTAGTGGCTGAGTGTGACGGTCAAATCAGCCGAAGGAATGATTTGGCTGCGCCGGGTATGAGTGGCATTGTGCGGATTGATGGATAAACTCGCCCTGTCACCGGAGCCCTCATTGATGTCAAGCTTGCGCCGCGCCGTGTTTCTCGACCACCAATCCCTGGACCTTGGCGACCTTGATTTGTCGCCCCTGCGTGATCAGTTCGACGAATTCCAGCTGCATGCCACCACTGCACCGGAGCAGGTCGCCGAACGCTTGCAGGGCGCGGTTGCCGTGGTCAGTAACAAGGTGATGCTCGATGCTGCCACGCTGGCCGCCAACCCCCAGCTCAAGCTGATTCTGGTGGCAGCCACCGGCACCAACAATGTTGACCTGGCAGCAGCCCGCAGCCACGGCGTTACAGTGTGCAACTGCCAAGGGTATGGCACACCTTCGGTGGCCCAGCACACCCTGGCTTTGCTACTGGCCCTGGCCACACGCCTTTGCGACTACAACCAGGCCGTTGCCGATGGTCAGTGGGCAAAGGCCAGCCAGTTCTGCCTGCTGGACTACCCCATCGTCGAACTGCACGGCAAGACCCTCGGCGTGCTCGGCCACGGTGAACTCGGTGGCGCGGTGGCACGCTTGGCCGAAGCCTTCGGCATGCGCGTACTGAGTGGCCAGATCCCTGGCCGCCCAGCCCGCGAAGACCGCCTGGCACTGGATGAATTACTGCCACAGGTCGATGCGCTGACCCTGCACTGCCCACTCAACGAACACACCCGCCACATGATCGGCGCTCGGGAACTGGGGTTGCTGAAAAAAGGCGCGTTGGTGGTCAACACTGCCCGTGGCGGCCTGATCGACGAACACGCCCTGGCGGACGCCTTGCGCAGCGGCCACCTGGGCGGCGCCGCCACCGATGTGCTGAGCGTCGAGCCGCCCGTCAACGGCAACCCACTGTTGGAGAAGGGTATCCCGCGCCTGCTGATCACCCCGCACAGCGCCTGGGGCGCGGTGGAGTCACGTCAGCGCATCGTCGGCCAGCTCGGTGAAAACGCCAAAGCGTTCTTCGAAGGCCAGCCACGCCGCGTGGTGAGCTGAGGCCAGCGCCAGGCTCTGCTACACTGCGCCACTTTTTCAGGAGGCGTCGTCCATGGACCCGCGCAGTGAAGTGTTGCTCCGCCAGGCAGAGCTGTTCCAGGGCCCGTTGTTGCTCGCTGGCGCCCCCGCCGATGGTTTGCTCGGGCAACTGCCAAACGCACAGGCCTGGACCTGGCACGCTGGCGATCAGGCCATGCTTGACAGCCGCTTCAGCGAGCGCAGCCACTACGGCGTCGAGGTACCTGCGGTGGCCTTCGAGGCGGCGGTGCTGTTCCTGCCAAAGTCCCGCGAACTGGCCGCCTACCTGCTCAACGCACTGGCCTCGCGCCTGGCAGGCCGTGAACTGTACCTGGTGGGGGAAAAACGTGGCGGCATCGAGGGCGCAGCCAAGCAGCTGCAGGCGTTCGGCAAACCGCGCAAGCTCGACAGCGCTCGGCATTGCCAACTCTGGCAGGTGACCGTGGATAACGCCCCTGAGGCCACACCGCTGCAAAGCCTGGCCGAACATTTTTCGCTGGATCTCGAGGACGGCCCACTGCAGGTAGTGAGCCTGCCAGGCGTGTTCAGCCATGGCCGCCTGGACCGCGGCACTGCCCTACTGCTCAAGCACCTCGATGGCCTGCCGGTCGGCCATGTGCTCGACTTCGGCTGTGGCGCGGGGGTGCTGGGCGCCACCGTCAAACGTCGCTATCCACAAAGCCGCGTCACCCTGTTGGACGTCGATGCTTTCGCGGTGGCTGCCAGCCGCCTGACGCTGGCAGCCAACGGCCTTGACGGTGAAGTCATCAGCGGCGATGGCATCGACGCAGCGCCCGCCGACCTATGCCTGATCTTGAGCAACCCGCCCTTTCATACCGGGGTCCACACAAACTATCAGGCCTCGGAGAACTTGCTGAAAAAGTCCGGCCAACATCTGCGAAAAGGCGGCGAAATGCGCCTGGTTGCCAATAGTTTCCTGCGCTACCAGCCACTGATCGAAGGCGCGCTCGGCAACTGCCAGACCTGCGCCGAGGCCGACGGCTTTCGAATCTATCGCGCCACACGCGGTTAAAAAACAGGGCTTGCCGAAAGCGTTTGGGCTAGGCAGAATCCGCACCGTCCTAGGGGAGTAGTCTCCCGCGAGCGCCCTGCTCGCCCGGTACGCGTCAACATACTTGGCCCACAGGCCATGGCGCGTGCGACCCAGCGGCCTGCACAGACAGGCCAGGGGTTTGACAAGACCTATGACACGCACACCTTACCCGGGGCGGGGAGGCTGTACGTGTCATAGCCGTGTCGACCCGCCCCCGTAGGAAGCCTGATGCTGGAATCTCTGTTGGTCCCCACCGCTATCGTTGCCTTGGCCGAAATCGGCGACAAAACGCAATTGCTCGCGCTCATTCTTGCCGCGCGCTTTCGCAAACCCTGGCCAATCATTGCCGGTATCATTGCCGCTACGCTGGCCAACCATGCTGCCGCCGGTGCAGTAGGGGCCTGGGTAGGCAGCTTCTTCAGCGAGTCGGTGTTGCACTGGGTGCTTGCCGCGAGTTTCACCGCAACCGCGCTGTGGACCCTGGTGCCAGACAAGATGGATGACGACGAGAACCCGGCACGCCGCTTCGGCCCCTTCCTGACCACCCTGATCGCCTTCTTCCTGGCGGAAATCGGCGACAAGACCCAGGTCGCCACAGTGATGCTGGCGGCCCAGTATCCGCACCTGATCATGGTGATCATCGGCACTACCCTGGGCATGCTGATTGCCAACGTGCCAGTTGTGCTGGCAGGTAACTTTGCCGCCGAGAAGCTGCCACTGACCCTGATCCGTCGCCTGGCTGCTGCTGCATTCTTCGTACTGGCGATCGTGGCGGTTTATTCGGCCATGAAGACCAGTGGTTGGGTGGGATAAAACCAAAGTGGGGCGCTATGCGCCCCGGTTCGCGAACGACTGCTTAACAGCCGCCGATGGCTTACTTTTTCGCAGCTTCGTACAGCGGCATCACCTTCGGGATCGCCGCCTGCAACGAGGCAATCCGACTATTGGATGATGGGTGAGTACTCATGAACTCCGGCGGCGCGCCTTCCGATGCCTTGCTCATCTTGTTCCACAAAGTGATCGCGGCATTGGGGTCATAACCGGCACGCGCCGACAGCTCCAAGCCAATCAGGTCGGCTTCGTTTTCGTTGGCGCGGCTGTTGGGCAGGGTCATGGAATAATTCACCACGGCGTCGGCCAGTGCCATGCTGTCCTGGCCAAGGCCAAGCAAGGCACCTGCGCCTTGGCGCGCCATCTGCACCCCGTACGCCTTGGACATCGCCTCGCGGCTATGCTCACGCAGGGCGTGGGCGATTTCGTGGCCGACCACCGCGGCAATTTCGGCGTCAGTCAGCTTGAGCTGGTCGATCAGCCCGGTGTACACGATGATCTTGCCACCGGGCCCGCAGTTGGCGTTGAGCTCATCGCTCTTGATGACGTTGACTTCCCAGTTCCACTGGGCGGAATCGGGGCGGAACTGCGGCGCCTGGGCGATCAGCCGGCTGGCGATGGCCTGCACGCGTTTGGCGTCACTACTGGTCTTGTCCAGCACGCCTTTGCTCGAAGCCTCGCCGAGCGTTTGCTGGTAAGACTGCGCGTACATCTGGTTGACCTCATCGGTCGACAGCATGCTGAACATGTACTGCTGACGCTGGACACCAACAGCCCCGCCGCTGGTGGTGTTAACCGCCTGGCAGCCGCCGATGAGGATGCCAGCACTGAGCAGGCTGACGATAAAAGACTTACGCATCGAGACACTCCCTTTTTTGCATGCGCCGTATCCTAGGCTGAGTCGCCAGCACCCTGCCATAGCCGCATGGAAGTTTTTAGCTAAGCGGGCGTCAAACACTCCGGCGCGTCCAGTTTCGGGTCGTTGACGAAGTTCGCCAGCGCCCGTTCGCGCAGGGTTGCCGGCGGGCTGGCGAGCAACTCCTGCAGGCGCGGCAACGGGGTATCCGGATCCAGCCAGGCAGCGCGCCCAGCCTCGTCGAGGATCAATGGCCGACGCTGATTCATTGCGGCCTGGGTCACCACTGCACAACTCAACCAGACCTGGTCCTGCACCGGATAGGCCTCCCAAACAGCGGCAAAATACAGCGATGCCCCCTCCCCTGGCGTCAACCAATAAGGACGCTTGCGCACCGTGCCGCGCCATTCGTAAAAACCATTGGCAGGCATCAGGCAGCGGCGCTGGCGAAACGCTTCGCGGAACATCGGTTGCTCAACCAGGGTTTCGGCACGAGCATGGGCGGGGGTACGGGACAGGTCGGTGAGCCAGGCTGGGGTCAGCCCCCAGCGTGCCGGGGCCAACTGCTGCTGGCCGTCGAGCTGGCGCTGGATGAGCACCGTGGCACCTGGCGAAATATTCCATTGGGCTGGCTGGCCAGCAGGGAAACCCGGCAGGCTGGCCAGCGCCTGGGGCCAGCGAAACAGGGCGTAACGTCCACACATGGGCGATTTCAGAACCTAGCAGATCAAGGTACCGGGAACAGTCTCCGGCTCGTCACCGGCAAGCGGCTCGGCACCATTGTACGCATCGATCAGTTGCCGTGCGTATTCGGCTTGTTCATCGGGCACGGCAAGGCCGAGCAACCCTTGCAGCGGCAACTCACCGGCGCCCCCCAACAGGTGACGACCGGCCAGGTGCACATCGATGCCTTCGCTGGCCAGCATGCCTAGCAGCATTTCGGCTTCCAGCAGGTTTTCCGGTTCATAGATCCGTCGCATCAGTCGTTCTCGCCGTAAACATCCAGCATCCACTCGTCGCCGTGAACCTGCAGCACAAAGCGAATAGGCTTGCAGCAGACCTGGCAGTCTTCGATGTATTCCTGGTCCCCGCCTGACAGGTCAACGGTCGTTTCGACTTCTTCGCCACAGTATGGGCAATCGTAGAATGCTTGTTCGAGCATCGAGGCCTCCGGGGTGACTTGTGCGTATAATTGCCGGTCTATTTACAGGGCTTGCGTGTGCCCGAGCCGTTTTTCGGGCCCCACCCCTTACCTTATTACCCTAGCCGTTTCCAACAAGAGAGCATGATGGGCGAATTCGATGCCATCCGACCATACGACGATGCTGAGGTCCCTGCCGTTCTGGCGCGCCTGCTCAGCGACCCGGCATTCCTCGATATCCTCACCCACTTCCGCTTCCCGCGCGCAGCCGGCGCCTTCGGCTGGCTGCTCAAGCCGCTGATCGCGCGGCGCCTGCGCAAGGAATTCGCAGGCGTTACCTGCGTGTCGACACTGCAGGACAAGGTCGAGTACTACGTCGACCACACCATCGAACGTGCCACCGACGGTGTGACCTACTCCGGCGTCGAACAGCTCAAGGCAGGTACGGCCTATCTGTTTCTGGCAAACCACCGCGACATCGTCATGGACCCGGCCTTCGTCAACTACGCCGTGTACCACGCAGGCCTGCCGACGCCGCGCATCGCCATTGGTGACAACCTGCTGCAAAAGCCGTTCGTCAGCGACATGATGCGGTTGAACAAGAGCTTCATCGTCCATCGCTCGATCAGCGGGCGGCGCGAGAAACTCGCGGCGTACCAGCTGCTTTCGGCCTATATCAACCACTCGATCTGCAAGGATCGCACGTCCATCTGGATCGCCCAGGCCGAAGGCCGCGCCAAGGACGGTGACGACCGCACCGATTCGGCGATCCTTAAGATGTTCCACATGAGCCGCAAGGATGAGCCGTTCGGCGCGGTGATCCAAAGCCTGAACCTGACGCCGGTGTCGATCAGTTACGAGTACGACCCTTGTGATCAGGCCAAGGCGCGCGAGCTGTACATCCGCGCAACTACCGGCACTTATCAGAAAGCGCCCGGTGAGGACGACAACAGCATCGCCAAGGGCATCACCGGCTACAAGGGCCGGGTCCACATCCACTTCGCCTCGCCAGTGACCGACTACTACGAGGACACCAAGCAACTGGCCCAGGAAACCGACCGGCAGATATTGGGCGGCTACCGCCTGTTCCCGGTGCATTACCTGGCTTATGCGATGTGGAGCGAGAAGGACGAGGCGCTTGATGTGCCAAGCGCCGAGAACATGTTCCCGGACCAAGAGCTGGCCAAGGCCAAGGAAGAATGGCAACGCCGCCTGGATGCCTGCCCTGAAGAGCAAAGGCCCTTCCTGATATTGCAATACGCTACGCCAGTACGTAACCAGTATCAGGTCAAGCAACAAACGCCGGTTGCCTGAACGGTCAGGGCCGCGGGGCGGCCCTCGACGGGTTCAGATCCAGGTGCTTAACCAGGACAACAGCAAGGCCATGGCCAGGCAGGAAAAGCCGAGGATGTAGTAATAGCGCGGTATGCGTTGGCCAAGGCTGTCCACCACCCCCTCATCTACCGCCAGGCGCTGGCGGGTGATCACCGCATGGCGCCGCGCGCTTTGCAGCAGCAACCCGCCAGGGCAGGTCAGCAGCAACGCCAGCAAATTGATCAGCTTGGTCGGATGGGCGGTCATGACCCCCCAAAGCACTTGCAAAGACATCACACAACCTCGGTCATAGCAACGGCGAAGCCCGCCATTCTACCGAAGTCGACGCTACGCGCCGCGCCTTGGCGACAAAGTGTCACCAGGTTTCATCTGTGCATGTTCGCTCTGTGAAGGGCAGGCAAGTCAACGGTCAGGCCAGGTAGTTCAATCTGAGTCTTTTAGCGCCTGTGAGATCGAGCGCCGCCCGCGCGGCGCATCGCGAGCTTTGCTCGCTCCTACGCTTGTTTCGGGCCAGTAACGCCTGTGGCAGACGCGCGCGACCGCCTTGTTGGTACGACGCGAGTCCGCGCACAAATCCCACAGGCATAATTGGCCCGAAACAAACGTAGGAGCGAGCGCAGCTCGCGATGCGCCGCGCGGGCGGCGCTCGGTCTGCGCTCCAACGAAGAGCTCACGCCGAGCCTCTAGGTTCAAGTAAACAGCACTAAGCCGGGCGGCGGGTTTTGTAACGCAAAAGCTGACTTATTCGCCCAGTACCTGCCCGATGGTCGGGTCCTTGAACAGACGCGTCAGCGCATCGCTCAACACATCACCCACCAACTGGGTGTTGGTGTCCTGATTCGGCGCCATACCGAAGCGCTGGTCCAGAGAGGCACCGTAGCGGCCACTGTAGCGGCGGTTGGCATTCTGGACATCGGCACGGAAGGTTGCACCGATGGTGGCCTCGGTCACGTACAGGTTGTCCTTGGGCGATTGGTATTTCAGCTCTGCCAACGTCACGGTCAGTTGCGGTGCGTTATAGGCGCTCGCAGTTGGGGTGAACCCTAACAGGCGCACGGCCGCTTCGGCCTGGGCCTGCAGTTTGGGTACGACATCGTTGCCACTGACGCTGATCGTGCTGGTTTCAGGGTACATGCCACCACGGGTGCCCAGCGACTGCGAAGCCCGGCCATCGACCACCTTGACCACCACTGGCTGGCCGTGGCCGACCGGTGCAAGCTGAGCCTTGAGCGTGGGTTGCGGGCTGAGTTGTTGCGGGCTGTGGGCACAACCGACCAGGCTGAGGCTGGCCACGGCAATCAAACCGAACAACAGACGTTGCAACATGCGCGTTTCTCCAGAAAATACGGCAAAGGCCCACAGTATACCCAGCCTGACACAGGCCAGTCATCGGTCGGGCAGGCTTGTCACAATCGTTTCATGGCTGCGCCTTTATCCTTGCGCCAACGCCTAACGCACAGGACATACCGCCATGACTTCGCTCTGGACCCTGCTCTTGCAACGCCCACAGCTCAACTGCTATGCGCGCCTGGACACCGACGGCATATGCCTGGCTTTGAAGCAATCCAGCCAGGTACCCGGCGGCTACGGCTGGGTGCAGATCACTGAAATCCGGCTGGCCTGGCTAGGCCGCGAACTGCCCGCCGAAGCCCGCGTTTGCATGCCTGCAAGCCATCGCTGGCATCAGCGCATCCTCGCAGCCTGACAAACGCTGCAATAAAAACCACGATTAACGACCTTTCTGCCCGCGACATCGTTATAATCTCCCCCCGATTATAAGGACGTCTCCTGATCGGGCCCCGCATCCGCCGTCTGACCCCGGCACCGAAACCCGCTTCGCCCACAGAGAGCCTTCCACTCAGGTCTTGCATCGGCTGTGGTGCCAGCATTCGTGGCCCTAAGCACTGCATGAACCTGTGGGTTGCCAACGCGCAGTCCCTTTTTGAGGTTCACGTCTTCAAAAGAGCGTGAAAAAACGGTTTTCACAACTTCACGAGAGTGTGGCGAGCAAATGAACAGTCTGGCATGTGCAAAAGCGGCAGATGTGTCCCTAACAGCCCTGAACAGACGACAAAAGCGCTCATCGCGTATGAGTGTTTGAGGTCGTTCCATAACGCACGCACGACACCTTGACCATAAGTCGAATTGCCGCAGCCCTGGCAAACGGCGTTCAATAGTCGAACCCGAAGACTGGTTGGCGGTGTCCGCGGAAGTTGCAAGAACTGCGAAGAGTCGGACATGGCGATCCTGGCAACCCCAGTGATCCTATGCTGTCAATTAGGTAGCTGTAGATTGTGGAGACGCGTTAAATGGCGCAGAACGAATCGGTTGATGTGGTACTGGTAGGCGCGGGCATCATGAGTGCCACCCTGGCCGTACTGCTCAAGGAGCTTGACCCGACCCTGAAGCTTGAGGTCGTCGAGGCGATGGACTCCGGAGCCGCGGAAAGCTCCAACCCTTGGAACAACGCAGGCACCGGCCACGCTGGCCTGTGCGAGCTGAACTACACGCCCCAGGCCGCCGATGGCAGTATCGACATCAAGAAGGCCGTGCACATCAACGCGCAGTTCGAGGTTTCGCGCCAGTTCTGGGCGTACCTGAGCAAGAAGGGCAACTTCGGCTCTGCACGTGCGTTCGTCAATCCGGTCCCGCACCTGAGTTACGTCGAAGGTGACAAGGGCGTGTCTTTCCTCAAGAAGCGTTACGAGTTGCTCAAGCAACACCACGCCTTCGCCGAGATGCAATACACCGAAGACAAGGCGGTGATGAACGAGTGGATGCCGCTGATGATGCCTGGCCGCCCGGCCGACCAGCACATCGCCGCTACGCGCGTGGCCAAAGGCACCGATGTCAACTTCGGTGCATTGACCAACAAACTGCTCAAGGTACTGGGCGACAGCCCCGACGCGCAGGTCAAGTACAGCAAGAAAGTGGTCGGTCTGCGCCGCAACGGCAGTGGTTGGACCGTGAGCATCAAAGACGTCAACAGCGGCGGTGCCCGCGAAGTCGATGCGCGCTTTGTCTTCCTCGGTGCTGGTGGCGCCGCCCTGCCACTGCTGCAGTTGTCGGGCATCCCGGAAAGCAAAGGTTTCGGCGGTTTCCCGGTCAGCGGCCAGTGGCTGCGCTGCGATAACCCCGAAATCGTCAAGCAGCACCAGGCCAAGGTGTACAGCCAGGCCGCGGTCGGCGCGCCGCCGATGTCGGTACCTCACCTGGACACCCGTGTAGTGGACGGCAAGACGTCGCTGCTGTTCGGGCCGTACGCAGGCTTCACCACCAAATTCCTCAAGCATGGTTCGTTCATGGACCTGCCGCTGTCGGTGCGCCTGGGCAACATCGGCCCGATGCTGGCTGTGGCCCGTGACAACATGGACTTGACCAAGTACCTGGTCAGTGAAGTGATGCAGTCGATGGAGCAGCGCCTGGAATCCCTGCGCCGGTTCTATCCACAGGCGAAAGCGGAAGACTGGCGTCTGGAAGTGGCTGGTCAGCGCGTGCAGATCATCAAGAAGGACCCGAAAAAAGGCGGCATTCTGCAGTTCGGCACCGAGCTGGTTTCCGCACAGGATGGCAGCCTGGCTGCACTGCTGGGCGCATCACCCGGCGCTTCGGTGACCGTATCGATCATGCTGGAGCTGATTGAGCGCTGCTTCCCCGAGCAGGCCAAGGGCCCATGGGCCGCCAAGCTCAAGGAAATTTTCCCGGCGCGGGAAAAGGAACTGGCTACCGATGCAGCGTTATACCGCAAGATCAGCGCCGACAACGATGCGGCATTGGAGCTGGTGGAACAAAGCCCGGCCAAGCATTACGCCTAAGCCGGCTTGAAACGAAAAAACGCCCCTTGGGGCGTTTTTTTGTGCCAGTCGTATCAACCGCGAGCTTTGGCAATGATCTCGAGGTACTCCGGCGCATTGCGTTGGTCAGCGATCACCTCGGCGAAGGTCTTGCCGTGCTCGTCCTTGCCGTCCAGATCAAATCCGGCTTCTACGAAGAAGCCGACGAAGCGCTCGAAGTCGTCGACACGCAGGCCTCGGTAACCCTTGATCAACTTGTGGTGCGAAGGCGAGGTCACGCCATCGGCTGGTTCAAATTGTAGGAACGACTTGACGTAGTCGTCGCTGATCTCGTCACCAATCACCTGCTTCTTGTCTTTGCGCATTGCCGGCTCCAACTGACCATCACGAATTTCGAAGGCCGGCAGTGTACCCCCCTCAGGCTGCGAGCCTCAACGCGAACGTACGGTACCGGTGTGCAGGTCGGCCCAGATGTGGCCGTTGGCGTAGGTCAGGAACTGCACGTAAACCGTCTCGTTACGCAGCAGGTCCATGACCACTCGATAATCGCTGGCAGGGTAGTTCAGGCTCAATGTGCGGGTCTTGTCGTCGTACACCGGTTTCTTCAGGCTTTTACCGGCCTCGCCATCGAAGGTCAGCAGTACCTGGCTGATGGTCGCGCCCTTGCTCAGTGGCTTGCCCTTCAGGCGCATCTGCAGCGACGCGGTGATTGGGATAGGCTGCTGGTCGGACGTGCGCTGGGCCCCCACCACCACTGAGTAGTCGGTCACTTGCAACAGCTGTTGACCGGTTGGCGCTTCCTGGCGCAAGGCCTGGTCATCGGGCGGGAGGAACTGGCTATGCAGCGGTGCGGCTGCCAGAGGCAGGCTCACCGCCAGTAACAGAGGAAGGAATGCACGCATGTGAGGCTCCTTGGCATGGAGAAGCACTCTAGCATGCAGACAATGGCAGGCCTCAATCGAACTGCGCGAGCATCCAGGCCTGATACTGCGCTACGCCCGCATCCCCCTCGCGTGGCGCCCAAGGCGCATGCTCGCCCTCGACCAGCTGGCGGTAGGGGCCGGCTTTGCACTCGAACATGATGCAGTTGGCTTCGAGCACCACCAGGCCATGGTAGACCCCCGGCGGCAGATCCACCCCCATGCACTCCCCCCCCGCCTCCAGCACTCGGGTGCTGGTCAGCATGCCTGTTTCGTCGAACAGCAAAAGGCCCAGGCGGCCCTTGAGCACCAGCAGGGTTTCGGCCTTGTCGTCACTCAGGTGACGATGTGGGGCGATGTAGGTCGAGGGCTGCAAACCAACCGCCAGGCGATGGCAGGGGTCTGCCATCTCGTGGAAGTTGTGATGATGCCTAAGACGCGGCGCCTCAGCAGCTTTTTGCGCCAGCCCGGTAAACAGCGTTTGATCGATGAATGCAGGCTGGCTCATGGTTACAGTCCTTTGACAGCGAAAATGCCGTTTGCGTTACGCCAGTAACCTTTATAGTCCATTCCGTAACCGAAGATATAACGATCGATGCACGGCAGGCCTGCATAGCTTGCCTTCAGGCCAGGGCTTGCCTTGCGATCGTGATCCTTGTCGATCAGAACGGCGGTGTGTACCGCTCGCGCCCCGGCATGCTTGCAGAATTCGATGATGGCACTGAGGGTGTGGCCTTCGTCGAGAATGTCATCGACGATCAGCACGTCCCGGTCGATGAACGAGACCTCGGGCTTGGCCTTCCAGAACAGCTCGCCGCCACTGGTCTGGTTGCGATAGCGAGTGGCGTGGATGTACGACACCTCCAACGGGAACTGCAGGTGGGTCAACAGTTTGCCGGCGAAGATCAGGCCGCCGTTCATGACGCAGAACACCACGGGATTGGTGTCTTGCAAGTCCTTGCTGATCTGCTCGCCAACCTTGGCGATGGCCGCTTCGACTTCAGCTTCGTGGTACAGGCAGTCTGCCTCGCGCATGACTTGACGGATGTGCTCGAGATCGGCGGACATGGCGCTCTCCGGGGGATTTTGGAAAAGCGGGCAAAGGTACGCATCCGCTCGTCCCAGATCAAGCATTTATGGACTAACGTGCTAAAGGACCGCACGACAGCAAAGGCTGAATAGATTAATCTAGCGCGGTTTTTTTGCCCGCCTTTCGGAGCCCCCCTATGCCTACTCGTGAGATCCGCCATCCGCTGATCCGCCACAAGCTCGGCCTCATGCGCCGTGCCGATATCAGCACCAAGAACTTTCGCGAACTCGCCCAGGAAGTTGGCGCGCTACTGACTTACGAAGCCACACAAGACCTGCCACTGGAAACCTACGAAATCGATGGTTGGTGCGGCAAGGTGCAGGTTGAAAAAATTGCCGGCAAGAAGATCACCGTCGTGCCAATCCTGCGCGCCGGCATCGGCATGCTCGACGGCGTGCTCAGCTTGATTCCGGGTGCCAAGGTCAGCGCCGTCGGCGTGGCTCGCAACGAGGAAACCCTCGAAGCGCATACCTACCTGGAAAAACTTGCGCCCGACATCAACCAGCGCCTGGCGCTGATCATCGACCCGATGCTGGCAACCGGTGGCTCGATGGTTGCCACCATCGACCTGCTGAAAAAGGCCGGCTGCAAAGAGATTCGCGCCATGGTGCTGGTCGCCGCGCCAGAAGGCATCGCAGTGGTGGAACAAGCCCACCCAGACGTGCAGATCTACACCGCCTCCATTGACCAGCACCTGAACGAACATGGTTACATCGTTCCAGGCCTGGGCGATGCCGGTGACAAGATCTTCGGCACCAAGCAGAAGGACGCCTGATCATGCAGGACGGCTTCAACGACCCGCTTTGGCGACAGGTCGTCTCGGGCGCGCAGATGCTTTTCGTGGCATTCGGCGCGCTGGTGCTGATGCCTCTGATCACCGGCCTGGACCCGAACGTGGCACTGTTCACCGCAGGCATCGGCACACTGCTGTTCCAGTTGGTCACAGGCCGTCAAGTGCCGGTGTTCTTGGCATCGAGCTTTGCCTTCATCACGCCGATCATCCTCGCCAAGGGGCAGTTCGGCCTGGCCGAAACAATGGGCGGCGTGATGGCTGCGGGCTTCGTGTACACCTTCATGGGCCTGATGGTGAAGATCAAGGGCACAGGCTTCATCGACCGCATGCTGCCCCCGGTGGTGATCGGCCCAGTGATCATTTCCATCGGCCTGGCCATGGCCCCGATCGCCGCCAACATGGCGATGGGCAAAGCCGGTGACGGCAGCGTACTGCTGCCTTACCAGACGGCGATGCTGATTTCCATGCCGGCGCTGCTGACCACCCTGATCGTCGCCGTGTTCGGCAAAGGCATCTTCCGCCTGGTGCCTATCATCGCTGGCGTACTGGTGGGTTTTGCCCTGTCGTTTGCATTCGGCGTGGTCGACACCGCCAAGATCGCTGCCGCACCGTGGCTGGAAATCCCCAACTTCACAGCGCCGGCGTTCAACTGGCAAGCCATTCTGTTCATCGTTCCAGTCGCTTTGGCGCCGGCGATCGAACACATTGGTGGCGTTATCGCAGTCGGCAGTGTGACCGGTCGCGATTACCTGAAAAAGCCTGGCCTGCACCGCACCCTGCTGGGTGACGGTCTGGCCACCACTGCCGCAGGCCTGTTCGGTGGCCCGCCGAATACCACCTATGCCGAAGTGACCGGTGCGGTGATGCTGACCAAGAACTACAATCCGAAGATCATGACCTGGGCGGCAGTGTTTGCCATAACCCTGGCCTTCATCGGCAAGTTCGGCGCGTTGCTGCAAAGTATCCCGGTGCCCGTGATGGGCGGCATTTTGTGCCTGCTGTTCGGCTCGATCGCGGCGGTGGGCATGAACACCATGATCCGCCACAAGGTCGACCTGGCCGAAGCGCGCAACCTGGTGATCGTTTCAGTGACCTTGGTGTTCGGTATCGGTGGCGTACTGATCGGCAGCGGCGATCGCCCTGACGACTGGGGGCTCAAGGGCATCGCCCTGTGCGCCATCGTGGCCATTGCTCTGAACCTTATCCTGCCTGGCAATGATGCCTGGAAGCACAAGAAGCTGGATGATCAGCAGCTTTGATCCGGCGCTAGCCTGACCGGCCCCTACCGGGTTAACCCCTGGGGGCCGGCATAGTTCGCCTGACGAATCAGGCCTTTTCGCACAATTGCGCCAGTACTTGCACCCACTGCGGGTGGTCGTTCAGGCACGGAATCAACACCAACTCCTCGCCGCCTGCTTCGGTGAATTGCTCGCTGCCACGCATGCCGATTTCTTCCAGGGTTTCGATGCAGTCGGCAACAAACGCGGGGCACATCACCATGAGCTTCTTGACGCCAGCCTTGGCCAATTCGTCCAGGCGTGTCTCGGTATAAGGCTCGATCCATTTGTTGCGCCCCAACCGCGACTGGAACGATACCGACCATTTCCCATCGGGTATGCCCATCTGCGTCGCGAAGGCTTTGGCTGTCGCCAGGCACTGCCCGCGGTAACACACAGCTCGCATGTCGGCACTGGCATCGATGCAGCAATCGGCAGCCCGTAAGTCATGCTTGCCGGTGGGGTCGAGCTTTTTCAGGTGACGCTCTGGCAAACCATGGAAGCTCAGCAAAAGATGATCGTAGTCCTCTTGCAGGTACGGCTTGGCGCTGGCGACCAAGGCGTCGATGTAAGCCGGGTCATCGTAGAACGGCTGCAGTATCCGCAATTGCAGCGCCAGCTGCTGTTCAGCCACCGTCTGCTCTGCCAATTGCACCACGGTGGTCACCGTACTGTCGGCAAACTGTGGATAAAGCGGCGCCAGGGTCACCTTGCGCACGCCCTGCGCGGCCAAACGCGCCAACACCTCGGGCAGTGCGGGCTGACCATAGCGCATGGCAACCTCCACAGGCCCGTGGGGCCAGTGTTCGACCATCGCCGCCTGCAAGCGGCGGGTCAGCACCACCAATGGCGAGCCCTCCTCCCACCAGATCGAGGCATAAGCCTCGGCAGACTGCTCGGGCCGTTTGATCAGGATCAGCGACACCAGCAGCCGTCGCACCGGCCACGGCAGGTCGATAACGTAAGGGTCCATCAGGAACTGGTTGAGATAACGGCGCACATCGGCCACCGAGGTGGAAGCCGGGGAGCCGAGGTTGACCAGAAGCAAAGCGTGATCGGTCATGCAGCGTCCTATATCAGAGGCGGCTGGACAGGTTGCCCAGGGCCGATTGCAGATCGTTGAAGCGGAATGAGAAGCCTGCCTCCAGCAAGCGTGCCGGCCGCGCCCGCTGACCGCCGAGCAGCAAGGTGGACAATTCACCTAGGCCAACTTTGAGCACCACGGAGGGGACTGGCAGGATAGCCGGTCGATGCAGCGCACGGCCCAGTGCTTTGGCAAAATCACGGTTGCGTACCGGTTCAGGCGCGCAGGCATTATAGGGACCGCTGGCATCGTCGTGCTGCAGAAGAAAATCGATTAGCGCGACCTGATCGTCGATATGCACCCAGGGCATCCACTGGCGGCCATTGCCCAACGGCCCGCCAAGCCCCAGCTTGAAAGGCAGGCGCAGGCGTGACAAAAAGCCGCCATCACTGGCCAAGACCAACCCGGTGCGCACCAGCACCACGCGTATGCCAAGCGCCTCGGCGCGCTGGGCAGTTTCTTCCCAGGCGATGCATAACTGGCTGGCGAAATCTTCGCGAACCGGGGGCGATGCCTCTGTCAGGTCGCGCTCGCCACCATCGCCATACCAGCCAACGGCAGAACCGGAAATCAGCACCTGGGGGCGCTGCTCACGGCTACCCAGCCAGGCCAGCAATTGTTCGGTGAGGGTAATGCGACTGGCCCATAAAAGGTTGCGCCTGGCGCCCGACCATGGCCGGTCGGCGATCGGCGCACCGGCCAGATTGACCACCGCATCCACCCGCTCATCGGCGCCCAGCTCTTGCAGCCGGGCAATGCCGCGCACCCCACTGCCGCATGTGCGCGGCACCTTTTCAGGCCGCCGGCTCCACACGGTTAGACGATGGCCCTTGCCGAGCCAGTACCGGCAAAGGTGCTGGCCGATCAAACCGGTACCACCTGTCAGCAATATATGCATGGCTGTGTCCTCGCAGCGTGCGGCCATGGTCTATTTTTAAGAACAAGGCACTTTTCCAGACCAATCGCTCTCGGATAAACATAGGTCAACATCCCTATGAAGCGGTATAACCTTATACAAAGATTTTACATTGTACAGGTTTGTCCGACAGCGTAGTCTGCTTACAGCAAGGTTCGAAGAGGCCAATCATGACTGTACCTATTGCCATCATCGGTGCCGGTATCGCCGGCCTGTCTGCCGCTCAGGCGCTGCAAAAGGCCGGGCAGCCCGTCCACGTGTTCGATAAAGGCCGCGGCAGCGGCGGGCGCATGGCCAGCAAGCATAGCGAGGCAGGCTCATTGGACCTTGGCGCCCAATATTTCACCGCCCGCGACCGACGCTTCGTCGAGCAGGTGCAACAGTGGGTGGCGAACGGGTGGGTGGAACAGTGGAAACCGCAGCTTTACAACTCCCGTGATGGCCAGCTCACACCCTCCCCCGACGAACAAACGCGCTGGGTAGGGATACCGCGCATGAGCGCCATCACTCGCGGCTTGCTCAAGGACGTCACCGTCAACTTCGGATGCCGTATCGCTGAGGTATTCCGCGGCAAGCAGTACTGGCATCTGCAGGACACCGAAGGCTGCAGTCACGGCCCATTCAGTCGTGTAGTGATCGCTGTACCCGCCCCCCAGGCCACGCAGTTGCTGGCGGCCACTCCCAAGCTCGCGGCGGTTGCTGCTGGCGTGCAAATGGACCCAACCTGGGCAGTCGCGCTGGGCTTTGAAACCCCACTGCAAACCCCTATGCAAGGGTGCTTCGTGCAAGACAGCGCGCTCGACTGGCTGGCACGTAATCGCAGTAAACCCGGCCGTGACTCCCCGCTGGATACTTGGGTTCTACATGCCACCGCCGACTGGAGCAAACAGCACATCGATCTGGCCAAGGACGAGGTCATCGAGCAGCTGTGTGGAGAATTCGCCGAGCTGATCGGCTGCGTGGTGCCGGCACCCAGTTTCGCCCTGGCTCACCGCTGGCTATACGCACGACCGGCCGTCAACCACGAGTGGGGTGTTTTGGCCGATGCCGACCAAGGGCTGTATGCCTGCGGCGATTGGTGCCTCTCAGGCCGCGTCGAAGGTGCCTGGCTCAGTGGGCAGGAAGCCGCGCGCAGGCTGCTGGAACATCTTGAGTGACACTGCTCAGAAAACTTATACAAAAAAAATTGTTGCATAAGTTTTTGCCTATGCTGGAATAAACCTGTACACCTAAGCACTCATGTACAAGTTTATCGGAGACAGCCATGCACGAACCTGCCGCCGCACATAAGCCCCGTATCGCTATCAGCTCGTGCCTGACAGGCCAAAGCGTGCGCTACAACGGTGGGCACAAGTCCTCAGACCTGTGTCGGGAGCAATTGGAAGCTCATTTTGAATGGCTGCCCGTCTGCCCAGAGGTCGCAATCGGCCTGGGTGTGCCACGCGAGCCAATCCGATTGGTGGGTGACCCCGAGCGGCCAGCGGTGGTAGGCACACGTAACCCGGGCGCCGACTTGGCCGGCCCGCTGCGCAACTACGCCGAGCAGATGGCCGAAGAGCTCGATGACATCTGCGGATATATATTCATGCAAAAGTCCCCGTCCTGCGGCCTGGATCGGGTCAAGGTCTATCAGGATAACGGCTACCCGGCTCAGCAAGGGGGTAAAGGGGCTTACGCCGCCGCCTTCTGCGACCGCCGCCCAGACCTGCCGGTGGAAGAGGAGGGACGGCTGCACGACCCAGTGCTGCGCGAAAACTTCATCAGCCGCGTCTACGCCTACGCCGACTGGCAGCGCTTGCTGGCACAAGGGCTAAGTCGCGGTGCGCTCGTAAGCTTTCATGCACGCTACAAGTACCTGGTCATGGCCAACAACCCTCGGGCCTACCGCGAGCTGGGTCGCCTGTTGGGCAGTATGAGCCGCGATGACGACCCTGAGCGCATTGGGCCCTGTTACTTCAGCCAGCTGATGCAAGCCTTGCGCCGTTGTGCCAGCCGTGGCAACCATTGCAACGTGCTGCAGCACCTAAGTGGCTACTTCAAGCAAGCACTGACTCAGCAGGACAAGGCCGAATTGCAACACGTCATCAGCCAGTATCAGAAAGGCGTGGTGCCACTGGTAGTACCGTTGACATTGCTCAAGCATCACCTGCTCAAGCACCCAGACCCCTACCTGCAGCAACAGGCGTATCTACAGCCGCACCCGGAAAGCCTGGGCCTGCGCAATGCTGTCTGAGTCGCTAGTACCCATCGGCGAATTGGCCCGCCGAACTGGCGTTAACCCGGTCACTCTACGCGCATGGGAGCGCCGCTACGGCCTGCTCAAACCACAGCGCACGGCCAAAGGGCATCGCCTTTACGGGCCTGAACAGCTTGAACGGGTAAGGTCGATTCTGGCGTGGCTTGAACGTGGGGCATCGGTCAGCCAAGTGATCGAGTTGCTGGACCACACGCCTGAGCAGGCGCCTGTGGGAGACTGGCAGCTCCGTCAACGGCAGCTGATCGACGCCATAGGCAGTCTGTCCCAGCGCTCACTTGATCAGCAACTCAATCAAGTCATGGCTCTTTACCCCGCTGTCACCTTGTGTGAGCAATTGCTTTTGCCACTGCTGCGTGGGCTTGCAGTGCGCTGGCGCAGCCACTTCGATGCACGCCTTGAGCAGGTGTTCTTCAACACTTGGTTGCGCAGCAAGCTGGGCGCCCGCGTGTATCACGACAACCAATCGCTGCAAGGTGCGCCAGTGCTGCTTTGTGAAGACAGTGAGCGCCCGTTCGATCAAGGCCTGTGGCTATGCGCATGGCTATTGAGCAGCAACGGCGTCCCCGTGGAGGTGCTGGAACAGCCCGTGGCGGGCTCGCAGTTACTCCGTGCCGTGACCGCGCTGCAGCCGCGAGCAGTGTTGTTTCACCTAGGCCCGCGCATCGATGCAGCGGCACTACTGAGTACCTTGCAGCATATCAGCGGGCCCAAGCTGCTGGGCGGCGCAACCATCGCTCTGCATCAGGCACAACTGAACGCTTTCGGTTTGCCCGATCTCTATTTGTTCGATACACCGCAGGCGGCATTGCGAGCGCTGCTTGACGATAATCGCCTCCAGTAAAGACGAGTATTCAATGCAACTGATCTGGCTACGCAGCGACTTGCGCATTACTGACAACTCCGCCCTCAGCGCCGCCTGCGAGCGCGGCCCTACCGTAGCCGTGTGGCTGGCAAGCCCCGGCCAATGGCAGGCTCACGATGACGCCGCCTGCAAGGTCGACTTCTGGTTGCGCAATCTGCGCCAACTGCGCCAGTCCCTCGAGCAGCTGAACATCCCTCTGTTGGTGCGCAAGATCGACACTTGGGAGCAGGTGCCGGCTACGCTGCTCGACATTTGCCGTAAGCACGACATCAAGGCAGTGCACTGGAACGAAGAATATGGCATCAACGAAGCGCTTCGTGATGACGCCACCCGCACGCAGCTTGAGAAGGCTGGTGTGCAGGCCCACAGCTATCTCGACCAGTTGTTCTTCAGGCCCGGCACTATCCTTACCCGCAGCGGCGATTATTTCCAAGTATTCAGCCAGTTCAAGAAAGTCTGCCTTGAACACCTGCACCGCAGCCTGCCGTCGCTGGCCAGCCGGGTGAAAAAGCAACGCCCACTGGATATCGCCAGTGACCCGATCCCACAACACATCGAGGGGTTCGATAAACCTCCTCGCACACTGAGCGATCAATGGCCTGCCGGTGAGGATGAGGCGCAGACCCGCCTAACGCGCTTTGTCGATGAAACCATCGACGATTACGAACAACTGCGTGACCTTCCGGCCAAACCGGGTACCAGCCAACTGTCCGCCTACCTGGCCGCAGGTGTGATCTCGCCAAGGCAATGCCTGCATGCTGCCCTGGGAAGTAACCGTGGCGAATTCGACAGCGGCAGCCGCGGGGTACAAACCTGGATCAATGAACTGATCTGGCGGGAGTTCTACAAGCATATCCTGACCGGTTATCCACAGGTCTCCAGGCACCGCGCCTTCCGCGCACAGACCGAAGCCCTGCCGTGGCGCAATGCCCCAGATGATCTGAAGGCCTGGCAGGAAGGCCGTACTGGCTTCCCGATCATCGATGCGGCCATGCGCCAGCTGTTGCATACCGGCTGGATGCACAATCGCTTGCGTATGATCGTCGCCATGTTCTTGACCAAGAACCTATTGATCGACTGGCGCTTGGGCGAACGTCACTTCATGCGTCACCTGATTGATGGCGACCTGGCTGCCAACAATGGTGGCTGGCAATGGAGCGCTTCGACCGGAACCGATTCAGTGCCCTATTTTCGGATCTTCAACCCCATCTCCCAGTCAGAGCGATTCGACCCTGATGGCCGTTTTATTCGGCATTGGCTGCCAGAGTTAAAGCATCTGGATGAAAAAAACATTCACGATCCAGTGAAATGCTCGGATCTTTTTGCTAATAACGCTTATCACAGTCCTATAGTCGATCTGGCAAGCAGTCGCCAACGTGCATTGGAAGCCTTCAAAGGCCTACCACGTCGGCAGAAATAGAGGGCAGTATCTTGAATGACTCGCGTAGTTTCTGGATTACGGGGGCCGGGAATGGACTGGGTTTGGCCTTGGTGGAAAGGTTGCTCGAAAACGGGCACCGAGTCGCCGCAAGTGGCAAGGAATGCGACGCTTTGGATGCATTGGGCATGCGACATGGCAGCCAGTTGTTAAGGCTGCCCTGGCAATTGCATGAAGAAGGCCAAGCTAGCCGTGCAGCTGAGCAGATTTGTCACGCATGGTGCTCGCTTGACGTACTGATCATCAATGCAGGTACCAGTGACTATTTAGCCGCTGGCGTGCCTGACGATCAGGTATTGGAAACCATCGTCAATGATAATCAGCTGGCAACCGAGCATTGCCTCAACAGTGCTTTGCCATTGCTCAAGCAGGGGTATCAGCCGCAAGTCATGGTGGTCTTCAATCGCTACTCAGCCTTGCAGCTGTATTCGCCTACTCAGGTGACGTCAGGCTGGAACAGTGCAGTGCAATGGACGCGGGAACAGCGCGCGAATTTGAAGAGCCAAGGGATTGATCTGACTGTGGTGGCGCCCCAGTCGTTGAAGACGCCGGTGACGCCCGTCAAGGCGGCTCCGAGTGAATGGACACCGCAGAGTGCAGCGGATGAGCTGCTGAACCGTCTGCCGCTACGCGAACCGGAGCTGGTGTTGGAGGTAATGGACATCAGCAGCTTGTGGCCGTTGTCACGTTGACTGATGACTTACCGAGCCTGGCGCTGCCGCCTACATTGTAAGCGGCAGCGCCAGGACGAAATCGGTCAGAGCGCCATGCGGTAATGCAGGCTGTAGCTCTCGACACCGTCGTTGGGCTGCTTGATGCCTGCGTTGGAATAATGAATCGCCCTCACCCCAACCTCGTGCCCGCCGGCAAAGCGCAGGCCGAAGCCTACCCGATCTTCGAAATTGAAGGATGAACCGAGGTTGTTGCTTTCAATCTCCGTGCTGGAGAACGCCGCCACACCGATACCCGCCTCGATGTAGGGTTTGACCGACTGCCCTGCAAACTCGTAAACGAACACTGGCGAGAAAGACAGGCTGTGGTTACTGGCAGTTTCATCGCCCTGCCAGTAGGTGTAGGCCCCGTCCCAATAACCCGTTAGCCGACCCACACTGCTCTGCCACCAGCTTTTGTCCCAGTTGGACTGCAACCCCAGACGATAGACCATGGTGGAGTCACCGGTCTGCCCAACCGAAAGCGAGACATCGGCAGCTTGTGCCACCACTACATGTCCCAGGGCCAGGGCGGCAGCCGCCGCCAAACCGAGCAGTCGCTTCATCAAAAACATCCTTCCTTTCATACCGTTATTAGTATCCACCTGCCATCAGGCACCTGGATAGAAAGCGGGATTGGTACGATAGTTCAGGTGTTCTTCACATTTTTTTTACAAAGTGAAACATTCCACCCGATCAGATGGCTGCCAGAGCACGGGCAGGACTCGCTTGAGTGCCAATGGATCACCGCTGCTCCAGAAGCTTGCCTCGCGGGAAGGCCCATCAGCTAAAAGCGCCTGGGCTGCCAACAACCTCTGCAACTGGCGGGCTACTGCAGCACCGGTATCGATGATGGCCACGTCAGCGGGCACCATCTCGGTCAACAGCTGGCGTAGGAAGGGGTAATGGGTACAACCCAGGATCAAGGTATCGCAACCTGCGGCCAACAAGGGCTGCACGTAACCCAGCAGCAATTGACGCAACTGCGGGCTGGTCAGGTCGCCGGTTTCGATCCGCTCCACAAGCCCTGGGCAAGGCTGGGTGATGACCTGAACGTCTGTGGCGAAACGATCGAGCAAAGCGGCGAACTTGGCACTCTGCAGGGTGCCAGTGGTAGCCAGCACACCCACTACACCGGAGCGGGTAGCGGCCGCGGCAGGCTTGACGGCAGGCTCCATGCCGACCAATGGCCAGTGCGGGTACAACTCGCGCAAATCGGCGACCGCGGCCACTGTGGCAGTGTTGCACGCCAGCACCATTGCCTTGGCCCCTTGGGCCTGAAAGAACTCGGCAATCCGTCGGCAGCGCTGGCGAATGTAGTCTGGGGACTTCTCGCCATATGGCACATGACCACAATCGGCCACGTAAAGCAGCGACTCATTGGGCAGTAAGCGCTGAATCTCGGCGAGCACCGACAACCCGCCGACCCCCGAATCCATCACGCCGACCGGCGCCGAACGCTCAACCATCGCGCTTGGCGCACACGGCGCAGGCCGGGTCACGCTTGACCCGCAGCTCACGCAAGCGCGTGCCAAGGGCGTCGATCAACAGCAGCCGGCCGACCAGCGGTTCGCCAAACCCGGCCAGCAGTTTCATCGCCTCCAGCGCTTGCAGGCTACCCACCAGCCCTACCAGCGGCCCGATCACACCCGCTTCGCTACAGGTCAGCTCGTCTTCGCTACCGTGCCCGTAAAGGCAGTGGTAGCAAGGGCTGTAGTCACGCCGTGGGTCGAACACCGACAACTGGCCTTCCAGGCGAATGGCTGCACCACTGACCAACGGCTTGCCAGTGGCGAAGCAAGCGGCATTCACCGCCTCGCGCGTGGCGAAATTGTCGGAGCAGTCCAGCACCAGGTCGACACCTGCAACCGCCGCAGCCAAAGAGTCCTCATCCAATGCTTCACGGTGGGCGACAAGCGTGACTTCAGGGTTGATCGCCCGCAGGCGCTGCAGCGCCGAATCGACCTTGCTCATACCTACGCTGTCACTGTCATGGATGACCTGACGTTGCAGGTTGGTCAGGTCGACCGTGTCGAAGTCAGCCAGGTGAAGCTCCCCCACCCCTGCGGCTGCCAGGTACAGCGCCACGGGCGAGCCAAGGCCACCGAGGCCGACGATCAGCGCCTTGCTGCGCTTGAGCCGCAATTGCCCATCGATATCGACTTGGGCCAGCAAGATCTGCCGGCTGTACCGCAACAATTCCTGATCGGTCAGCATGGCAGGCGCCCCAGTGAAATTCGCTCATGGCCGCCAAGGTCTTTGCGGCTGGTCACCTCGGTGAAGCCGTTGGCCTCGAGCAGGGCACGCACGTCGCCAGCCTGGTCGTAGCCGTGTTCAAGCAGCAGCCAACCACCGGGCAATAGGTGCTCCGGAGCCTGGGCGGCGATCGCTCGCAGGTCTTCGAGGCCGTCGTTACCGGCTACCAATGCACTGCTAGGCTCGAAACGCACGTCCCCTTCGGCCAGATGCGGGTCTTGGGCGCGGATATACGGTGGGTTGCTGAGGATCAAGTCAAAGCGCTGCCCGGCCAGATGGCTGAACCAGTGGCTTTTGAGGATCTGTACGTTGCCCAGGCCCAGGCGCTGGCGATTGCGCTCTGCCAGGGCCACGGCCTCATCGATGCGGTCCACCGCCGTCACCTGCCAGGCCGGGCGATCGCTGGCCAATGCCAACGCGATGGCGCCAGTACCGGTGCCCAAGTCGAGCACCTTCGCCGGCGACGCAGGCTGCAGCTCCAGGGCTGTCTCGACCAGCAGCTCGGTATCCGGGCGCGGTATCAGAGTGTGTGGCGCCACTTCCAGGTCAAGCTTCCAGAAGCCCTGCTGCCCAAGAATATAGGCCACAGGCTCACCAGCACGGCGGCGCTGCAGGTAACCGGCGTAGGTCTGGGCATCTTCGCTGCTGACAATCCGCTCAGGCCAGGTGTGCAGAAAGCTGCGAGACTTGCCGATGGCGGCAGCCAGCAGCAGCTCGGCGTCCAGGCGTTCGCTAGGCGATTCGGGTAGCTGCGCGTTGCGCAGTAGGCTGGCAATGATGGTCATCAGTCCCCCAGCGCCGCCAGTTGGTCGGCCTGGTATTCGGCCAGCAAGGGTTCGATCACGGCTTCCACGCCTCCGGCGAGGATGTCGTCGAGCGAGTACAGGGTCAGGTTGATGCGGTGATCGGTTACCCGCCCCTGCGGATAATTGTAGGTGCGGATGCGTTCGGAGCGGTCACCGGAACCGACCAGCAGCTTGCGCTCGCTGGCAATGGCGTTCTGCGCGGCGCTGGTCTGCATGTCATTGAGCTTGGCAGACAGCCATGACAGGGCGCGGGCACGGTTCTTGTGCTGCGACCGCTCCTCCTGGCACTCGACCACGATGCCAGTCGGCAAGTGGGTAATGCGGATCGCCGAATCGGTCTTGTTCACGTGCTGGCCGCCAGCGCCCGAGGCACGGTAAGTGTCCACTCGCAGGTCTGCCGGGTTGATCTCGATGGCGGCTTGCTCATCCGGTTCGGGCAATACCGCCACGGTGCAGGCCGAGGTATGGATGCGGCCCTGGGATTCGGTTTCCGGCACGCGCTGAACACGGTGCGCACCGGACTCGAACTTCAGTTTGCCGTACACATTTTCGCCTTCGACGCGGGCGATGATTTCTTTGTAGCCGCCGTGCTCGCCTTCGTTCTCGGAAAGGATCTCCAAACGCCAGCCGCGCTTTTCGGCGTAACGTGAGTACATGCGGAACAAGTCGCCGGAGAAGATCGCCGCCTCGTCGCCGCCAGTGCCTGCGCGGATCTCAAGGAACACGTTGCGACCGTCGTTGGGGTCCTTGGGCAGCAGCATGCGCTGCAGGTTGGACTCCAGCCCGAGCAGTTGCTCCTTGGCCTCACGCACCTCTTCGGCGGCCATTTCGCGCAGGTCTGGGTCGGCGTCCTTGAGCAGCGCCTGGGCGCCTTCAAGGTCGTCCTGCACCTTGCGCCACTCTTTATACGCGGCGTACACCGGTTCCACTTCTGCATATTCGCGGGAATAGGCGCGGAAACGAGTCTGGTCGGAAATGACTTCGGCATCACCGAGCAGCGCGGTGAGTTCCTCGAAGCGGTCCTGGAGAATCTCCAGTTTATTGAGCAGCGACGCTTTCATTGCGGGGATTTGTCCGTCGAGCCCTCGTTGAGGGCAAAGAGTTCCTGGGCCATGGCCAGCGCATCGAGGCGGCCCTCGGCCGAGAGCTTTTTCAACTGCACGCTGGGCGCATGTAGGAGTTTGTTGGTCAGGCCCCGGGCCAATTGCGCCAGTACATCTTCGGGGTTGCCGCCGTTGGCCAGCAGACGCTGGGCCTTTTGCAATTCTTCGTCACGCAGGCGCTCGCTTTGCTGACGGTAGGCGCGCAGCACATCGACAGCGGCCAGTTCGCGCAACCGCAGCATGAAGTCTTCAGCGCCTACCGCAACCAGTTCTTCGGCCGCCTGGGCCGCGCCCTGGCGGCTCTTGAGGTTTTCCGCCACCACTTCGTGCAAGTCATCGACGGTGTAAAGGTACACATCGTCCAGCTCGGCCACTTGCGGCTCGATATCTCGCGGCACCGCGATGTCGACCATGAAGATCGGTTTGTGCCGGCGCTGCTTCAGCGCGCTTTCGACCGCGCCCTTGCCAAGTATCGGCAGCTGGCTGGCGGTGGAGCTGATGACGATATCACTGTTGGCCAGCTCCTGCGGGATGTCGGCCAACAGCACGGCGTGGGCACCGAACTGCTCGGCAAGAATGCTCGCCCGCTCCAGTGTCCGGTTGGCTACTACGATACGGCGCACGCCTTGTTCATGCAGGTGGCGAGCTACCAAGGTTATGGTTTCGCCAGCGCCTATCAGCAGGGCCTGGCTGCGGCCCAGGTCACTGAAGATCTGCTTGGCCAGGCTCACGGCGGCAAATGCCACCGACACAGGGTTTTCGCCGATAGCGGTGTCGGTGCGCACCTGCTTGGCAGCGCTGAACGTGGCCTGGAACAGGCGCCCGAGCAGCGGGCCGACAGTGCCGGCTTCGCGTGCCACCGCGTAGGCCGACTTCATCTGGCCGAGGATCTGCGGCTCGCCCAGCACCAGGGAGTCGAGCCCGGAAGCCACGCGCATCATGTGTTTCACCGCAGCGTGCTCTTCATGGATGTAGGCACTGGCGCGCAGCTCATCCAGGCTCAGCCGGTGATAGTCGGCCAGCCATCGTAAAACCGCGTCGGCGGACAGGTGGTCCTGCTCTATATAGAGCTCACTGCGGTTGCAGGTCGACAGAATTGCCGCCTCGCGGCTGGCGGTCAGTCGGCAGAGCTGCTGCAGGGCATCTACCAGCTGCTCAGGGGTAAACGCCACGCGCTCGCGTACGTCTACCGAGGCAGTCTTATGGTTGATACCAAGTGCAAGAAAGGCCATGCAAGGTCGCTGGTTGTGACGAGAAGCCGATAATTGTCCTCTTTCGCAGGTTTTAGGACAACCACCGTTCGCTATTGTGCTAGAAGCAGCCCGGCCCGACGAAGGCTCGCCGGGCCGGGGCTAGTACCAGTGAACCCAGACGCTTTGGCTTAAAGCGAGTTCGGGCCTACCTTCAGCGCCTTGAAGCTGAGCAGGCTACCGGCCTTCACCGCTTCTACCTGGGCAGTGATGGCATCCTTCACCACCGCTTCACCCAAATCGGTGAGCTCCTGCTTCTTGATGTGCTCGACACTCAGGTGGAGCATGTGCAGTGCAACATCCATGGATTTCTGGAAAGCCAGCAGTGTGGTGTTCGGGCCCAGTTCTTCGATGACTTTTTCCCAGCGCCGATCCGATTCGGCCTGAAGCGTCAGGAATTCCTGCATGGACACTTTGTGGTCCGCGTAGATGTTGGCGAGCAGTTCTTCGAGCGATTTGGAGATGGCAGACATGCCGGATTCCTTCAATGAGGGGTGAAAGATTTCTCGAAACAGCCAAGGGCTTGCTCCAAGTGCATGTATGAATACGTCGTCCAGGGAACTCACCCCATAGGCGCACTCGGCATTGGGCGCTGCAAATTCCGCACTTACCCGGCGTATTTTTTCCAACGGCTGTTTCGATCTGCACTTCTGCCCCCAGTGAGTGTCGGAGTCTTGCAATGAAACCGCGACCTTCGCAGGTGGGTTTGCCCCCGCGCTTGTGTCATCATGCTCCGACCGCCGGTTAGTCCTTGTAAGCCTTCTATGAACAGACCCTACGCACTGCTGCTTGCCTTCGCCCTGCTCCAGGGCTGCCAGAGCCTGGCTCCGCACAATGCCGCGCCCACCGTTGCCGAGGCCGGCAAAGGCGAGGCCGAAAAGCCTGTGATGTATGGGTCGTTTTCGCAGGACACCCTGTACAGCCTGCTGGTGGCCGAACTGGCCGGCCAGCGCAACCGCTTTGATATCGCCCTGGCCAACTACACCGACCAGGCGCAGAAGACCCAGGATCCTGGCGTCTCCGAGCGTGCCTACCGCATCGCCGAATACTTGGGCGCAGACGAACCGGCCCTGGACAGCGCATTGATCTGGGCCAAGAACGACCCGCAGAACCTCGACGCCCAGCGCGCTGCGGCCATTCAGCTGGCCCGGGCCGGGCGTTACGATGACGCCATGGTCTACATGGAGAAAGTGCTACAGGGCCAGGGCGACACCCACTTCGACTTCCTTGCCCTGTCGGCCGCCGAGACCGATCAGGGTACCCGCGACGGCTTGATGCAAAGCTTCGACCGTCTATTGGTCAAGTACCCGAACAACAGCCAACTGGTGTTCGGCAAGGCGCTGTTGCTGAACCAGGACGGCAAGGCGCAGGAGGCACTGGACCTGCTCGAAGCCCACCCGGTTCAAAATGGCGAAATCGCCCCAACCCTGTTGCGCGCTCGCCTGCTACAGGCCCTGGATCGGGGCCCGGAAGCATTGCCACTGCTGCGAGGGGCAATCCGCGACAACCCGGATGACAAGCGCCTGCGCCTGACCTACGCGCGCACCCTGGTCGAACAGGACCGCATGGCCGACGCCAAGGCTGAATTCCTGAGCCTGGTGCAGCAGTACCCGGACGACGACGAGTCGCGATACGCCCTGGCATTGGTCTGCCTGGAAAACCAGGATTGGGACGAAGCCGAGGTGTACCTGCGCGAACTCATTGAGCGCGACAGCAACGTCGACGCCGCCCACCTTAACCTCGGGCGGATTGCCGAGGAGCGCCATGACCCGGCAGGTGCGCTACGCGAGTACGCGTTGGTCGGCCCCGGCCCGGACTACCTGCCGGCACAGTTGCGCCAGGCCGATATCCTGATTGCCAATGGCCGCGGCACCGAGGCCTCGCGCCTGCTTGCCGAAGCTCGCGACGCGCAGCCGGACAGCGCCGTACAGCTGTACCTGATCGAATCGGAAAGCTACAGCAACAACAACAAGGACGCCCAAGCCGACCAGGTGCTCCAGCAAGCCCTCAAACGCTACCCAGACGACCTGAATCTGCTCTATACCCGCGCCATGCTGGCGGAAAAACGCAACGACCTGCCACTGATGGAAAAAGACCTGCGCGCCATCATCGATCGCGAGCCAGACAATTCCATGGCACTCAACGCCTTGGGCTATACCCTGGCCGATCGCACCACTCGCTACAGCGAAGCTCAAGCACTGATCGAGAAGGCCCATCAGCTGACCCCGGATGACCCTGCCGTGCTCGACAGCATGGGCTGGATCAACTATCGGCTCGGGCGCCTCGACGAGGCTGAAAACTACCTGCGCCAGGCTTTCGCCCGCTTCCCAGACCACGAAGTAGCCGCTCACCTGGGCGAAGTGCTTTGGGCCAACGGCAAACGCCGTGAAGCCCGCCAAGTCTGGGCCAAAGGTTTCGAAGCCCAGGCCGACAGCCCTATCCTGCGCAAGACCCTCTTGCGCCTGACCGGATCCGAGACTCTTTAACGCTATGTTCCTGCGCCATTGCATCACCTTCACCCTGATCGCCCTGCTGGCTGGCTGCGCCGGCTTTGGAAGCCGCGAAGCCCTGCAGGGCCACGGCGACCCACAGCAGTGGCGCGCCCATAAAGCACAATTGAGCAGCCTCGACGGCTGGCAGATCAACGGCAAGGTCGGCATCCGCGCCCCGCGCGATTCCGGCAGCGGCACGCTGTTCTGGCTGCAGCGTCAGGACTATTACGATATCCGCCTTGCCGGCCCACTGGGCCGTGGCGCTGCCCGCCTGACCGGCCGCCCCGGTGGTGTGGTGCTGGAAGTGGCCAACCAGGGCCGCTATGAAGCCGCCAGCCCCGAAGCCCTGCTGGAAGAACAGCTGGGCTGGCAACTGCCGGTCTCGCATCTGGTCTGGTGGGTTCGCGGCCTGCCCGCCCCTGACAGCAAAAGCAAGCTGACCCTCGACGGCGACAGCCGCCTGGCCAGCCTCGACCAGGACGGCTGGCAGGTGCAGTACCTGAGCTACACCGAGCAAAACGGCTATTGGTTGCCTGAGCGCCTGAAGCTGCACGGCAAAGACCTCGACGTAACGCTCGTGGTCAAGGACTGGCAGCCGCGTCAGTTGGGGCACTGAGTTCATGCCTACCCTGACCCTGCCCGCCCCGGCCAAACTTAACCTGTGGCTGCATATCCTTGGCCGCCGCCCCGACGGTTACCACGAACTGGAAACGGTGTTCCAGTTCCTGGACCATGGCGATGAACTGCGCTTTGCCCGGCGCGAGGACGGCGTGATCCGCCTGCATAGCGAAATCGAGTCGGTGCCCCACGACAGCAACTTGATCGTGCGTGCCGCGCGTAAGTTACAGGAGGAGTCTGGCACTGGGCTCGGCGCCGACATCTGGTTGACCAAGGTACTGCCCATGGGCGGCGGCATCGGTGGCGGAAGCTCCGATGCCGCCACTACGCTGCTGGGGCTGGCGCACCTTTGGCAACTGGACTGGGACGAAAATCGCCTGGCTGCACTGGGCTTGGGTCTAGGCGCTGATGTGCCAGTGTTCGTGCGTGGCCACGCCGCCTTTGCCCAAGGGGTGGGCGAGCAATTGACGCCGGTAGATCCTGAGGAGCCATGGTACGTCGTGCTGGTGCCGCAAGTGTCTGTCAGCACAGCAGAAATTTTTTCACATCCGCAGTTGACACGTGATTCGCTCCCCCTTAAGATGCGCCCCGTTCCCAAGGGAAACAGTCGAAATGACTGCCAACCGGTGGTAGAGCAGAGTTACCCAGAAGTTCGCAACGCGCTGAATTCTTTGGGTAAATTCACAGAGGCTCGACTAACCGGTACTGGAAGTTGTGTGTTTGGGGCCTTCCCAAGCAAAGCCGAAGCTGATAAAGTTCTGGCCCTTCTTTCAGTGACCCAAACAGGGTTTGTGGCGAAAGGAAGCAATATTTCGATGTTGCATCGCAAGCTGCAAAGTCTGGTCAAGAAGTCGAGCGCATAAGCGTTCGCAGCAACAGATACAGGGGCGTCGCCAAGCGGTAAGGCAGCAGGTTTTGATCCTGCCATGCGTTGGTTCGAATCCAGCCGCCCCTGCCATTTTCCTTATACTCATCCAGGTATACCCTCAGCCTTCAGGTACTGCGCGTGTCCAAGATGATGGTCTTTACGGGGAACGCTAACCCCGATCTGGCTCGGCGTGTCGTACGTCAGCTGCATATCCCTCTCGGTGACGTCTCTGTCGGTAAATTCTCCGACGGTGAGATCAGCACTGAGATCAATGAAAACGTTCGCGGTAAAGACGTCTTCATTATTCAGCCGACCTGTGCCCCGACCAACGATAACCTGATGGAACTGGTAGTGATGGCCGATGCCTTCCGCCGCTCCTCAGCATCCCGAATCACCGCCGTGATTCCTTACTTCGGATATGCCCGCCAGGACCGCCGTCCGCGTTCGGCACGTGTAGCCATCAGCGCCAAAGTCGTCGCTGACATGCTCACTGTCGTAGGCATCGACCGTGTACTCACCGTCGACCTGCACGCTGACCAGATCCAAGGCTTCTTCGATATTCCTGTCGATAACATCTACGGTTCGCCCGTATTGGTCGACGACATCGAAGACCAGCGTTTCGAGAACCTGATGATCGTTTCCCCGGACATCGGTGGCGTTGTGCGCGCACGCGCCGTTGCCAAGTCCCTGGGTGTAGATCTGGGTATCATCGACAAACGCCGCGAGAAGGCTAACCACTCCGAGGTCATGCACATCATCGGCGACGTCGAAGGGCGCACTTGCATCCTGGTAGACGACATGGTCGACACCGCCGGCACCCTGTGCCACGCGGCCAAAGCCTTGAAAGAGCATGGCGCTGCCAAGGTTTACGCCTACTGCACGCACCCTGTTCTGTCGGGCCGTGCGATCGAAAACATCGAGAAGTCGGTCCTGGACGAGCTGGTGGTGACCAACACCGTTCCGCTGTCTGCCGCTGCTCAAGCCTGTGACCGTATCCGCCAGCTGGATATCGCACCGGTTGTTGCCGAAGCGGTTCGCCGCATCAGCAACGAAGAATCGATCAGCGCGATGTTCCGCTAAGCGGAACACGTGTTGATATGAAGCGCCCCGCCCCAGCATCTTGTTGGGGCGGGGCTTTTTTGCCACCCCGTCTGGCGCTGGTCGCAAACGCCTTACGGGAGGCTATTTTGGAGAAGCAAAATGACTGATTTCATCCTGAACGCCCAAGCGCGTACTGACCTGGGGAAAGGTGCGAGCCGCCGCCTGCGTCACTCCGCCAACATCCCTGCCGTTGTATACGGTGGCGATAAAGAAGCCCAATCCCTGACCATCGTGGCCAAGGAAATCGCCAAGCTGTTCGAAAACGAAGCTGCCTTCAGCCACGTTATCGAACTGAACGTCGATGGCGCCAAGCAGAACGTCGTGGTCAAGGCCATGCAGCGTCACCCAGCCAAAGGCTTCATCATGCACGCTGACTTCGTTCGCGTGGTTGCTGGCCAGAAGCTGACCGCTGTTGTTCCAGTGCACTTCATCAACGAAGAAGCACCGATCAAGAAAGGCGGCGAAGTTTCGCACGTTGAATCGCAGATCGAAGTTTCCTGCGAAGCCAAAGACCTGCCAGAGTTCATCGAAGTTGACCTGGCCAAGGCCGAAATCGGCACCATCATCCACCTGTCGGACCTGAAAGCTCCGAAAGGCGTAGAGTTCGTCGCTCTGGCCCACGGTGATGACAAAGCTGTTGCCAACGTTCACGCTCCGCGCATTTCCGCCGAAGCTGCTGAAGAAGACGCTGCCGAGTAATCCACTCGCGCGCCGGTGTTGATCGGGTTACAGTGCGCCCCGCGCCCTGTAACCCAACAACTCCAAGGAAGAGCCCCTGACGTGACCGCCATCCAGTTGATCGTCGGCCTGGGTAACCCCGGCCCCGAATACGAACAGACCCGGCATAACGCAGGGGCTCTTTTCGTAGAACGCATTGCCAGCGCCCAGCGGGTATCGCTGACCGCTGACAAGAAATATTTCGGCCTGACGGCTAAGTTCAGCCATCAGGGCAACGACGTTCGTCTGTTGATCCCCACCACCTACATGAACCGCAGCGGCCAGGCCGTGGCGGCATTGGCGAATTTCTTCCGCATCAAGCCGGAAGCAATCCTGGTGGCACATGACGAACTCGACCTGCCTCCGGGCGTTGCCAAGCTCAAGCGCGGCGGCGGCCATGGGGGGCACAACGGCCTACGCGACATCATCGCGCAGCTCGGCAACCAGAACGACTTCCATCGCCTGCGGCTTGGCATCGGCCACCCAGGTGACGCCAAACTGGTCTCCAACTTCGTCCTGGGCCGCGCGCCGCGCGCCGAGCAGGAGAAGCTCGACGCCAGCATCGATTTTGCCCTCGGCGTGCTGCCGGACGTACTGGCTGGCGACTTCGCCAAGGCCATGCGCGAGTTGCACAGCCAGAAGGCCTGATTTCCTAGAGAGGGGAATACCCATGGGTTTCAATTGCGGCATCGTCGGCCTGCCCAACGTCGGCAAGTCCACCCTGTTCAACGCCCTGACCAAGTCTGGCATCGCGGCGGAGAACTTCCCTTTCTGCACCATCGAGCCGAACAGCGGCATCGTGCCGATGCCCGATGCACGCCTGGCAGCCCTGGCGGAAATCGTCAAGCCCAACCGCATCCTGCCGACCACCATGGAGTTCGTCGACATCGCAGGCCTGGTGGCCGGGGCGTCGAAAGGTGAAGGCCTGGGCAACAAGTTCCTGGCCAACATCCGTGAGACCGATGCCATCGCCCATGTGGTGCGCTGCTTCGAAGATGAAAACGTGATCCACGTTTCCAATAGCGTCGACCCCAAGCGTGACATCGAGATCATCGACCTCGAACTGATCTTCGCCGACCTGGACAGCTGCGAAAAACAGCTGCAGAAAGTAGCCCGCAATGCCAAGGGCGGTGACAAGGATGCCCTGGCCCAGAAGGCGATCCTGGAGAAGCTCATCCCGCACTTCACCGAAGGCAAGCCTGCGCGCAGCCTGATGAAGAACATGGCTGATGATGAAAAGGCCCTGATCCGCGGCTTCCACCTGCTGACCAGCAAACCTGTGATGTACATCGCCAACGTGGCCGAAGACGGCTTCGAGAACAACCCGCACCTGGACGTGGTCAAGGCCATTGCCGAAGAAGAAGGCGCGGTCGTGGTGCCGGTGTGCAACAAGATCGAAGCGGAAATCGCCGAGCTGGACGACGGTGAAGAGAAAGATATGTTCCTCGAGGCCCTGGGCCTGGAAGAGCCTGGCCTGAACCGTGTAATCCGTGCCGGTTATGAGCTACTCAACCTGCAAACGTACTTCACTGCTGGCGTGCAGGAAGTTCGCGCGTGGACCGTGCGCGTCGGCGCCACCGCCCCGCAAGCCGCAGGGGTGATCCACACCGACTTCGAGAAAGGCTTCATCCGCGCCGAAGTGGTGGCCTACGACGACTTCATCCAGTTCAAGGGTGAAAGCGGCGCCAAGGAAGCCGGCAAATGGCGCCTTGAAGGCAAGGACTACATCGTCAAAGACGGTGACGTTATGCACTTCCGCTTCAACGTGTAACGCACAAAGCGCTGTGCAAGCCAAAAAAACCCCTTGCTGCCCACGCCGCAAGGGGTTTTTTCTTTAGCCCTGGCGGTGGATAGCCGGTTCGCAGCGCACTGGAAAATTGACCGAATTGGCCAGGAAACACTCATGATGGGCAGTATCATGCAGCTGCCTTGCAAGGGTTACATCGGACTCTGCGCTGACCACGATCTGTGGACGCAGCACCACTTCAGTGAAATGCCCTTTACGATGAGCATCGCCTTCAACCATTCGCCCCTGAGCATTATCGACATACTCAAGCACATTCACCGCGTTGACTGCGCATAGGTGTAAGTACCAGAGCTTGTGACAGGCCGAAAGCGATGCGACAAGCATGTCCTCGGGGTTCCAGCGGCTGGCATCACCGCGAAAGGCCGAGTCTGCAGAGCCCTCAAGCACAGGTTTGTTCAGGGCTTGGGCGGTGAAATTGCGCTGATAGGAGGTATAGCTGGATGTGCCCTCACCCGTATTGCCCACCCAATCCACCGTCACCTGATAGGTATGTTCCTTCATACGTATTCCTCGATTGCGTTAAGGGCGTTGCACTCAGACTAATCGAGCACTGGACATGACAGCAAACCGCTTTGCTCGTCTGGCAACGCCCTTGCTACCCTACTTCGCCAGCTTGTCGTAACTGGTCATCAGATTGCGATAGTCGGGGATGTGATTGGAGAACAGCGTACCCAGCCCCTCGACATCGTTGCGCCAATCACGGTGCAGCTCGCAAGCCACGCCAAACCAGGTCATCAGCTGAGCACCGGCTGCCTCCATGCGCCGCCAGGCCGAGTCGCGGGTCAACTCGTTGAAAGTGCCAGAGGCGTCGGTCACCACGAATACCTCAAAGCCCTCCTCCAAGGCTGACAATGCCGGAAAGGCTACGCAGACTTCGGTGACTACCCCGGCGATCAGCAGCTGTTTCCTGCCAGTGGCCTTCACCGCCTTGACGAAATCTTCGTTGTCCCAGGCGTTGATATTGCCAGGGCGGGCGATATAGGGGGCGTCAGGGAACTGCTCCTTGAGCTCCGGAACCAGCGGGCCGTTGGGGCCGGTTTCGAAACTGGTGGTCAGGATGGTCGGCAGCTTGAAGTACTTGGCTAGGTCAGAGAGCGCCAGCACGTTGTTCTTGAACCGGTCGGGGTCGATATCGCGTACCAGCGATAACAGGCCCGTTTGATGGTCGACCAAAAGAACGGCGGCATCATTCTTGTCCAGACGCTTGTATTGGAACGCCATGACGCATCTCCTACTCGCAAAGGGTGGGAGTTTGAGCGTAGGCAAGGATCAGGATCGCGTAGAACCGTCAGTCGGGTGGGCAGGCTAGGGCCTGACGACCATCACTTCACAGATTTCTGAAGTGATTATTTTTCCTTAGCGATTTTTCCCCTTCTGCGTCGCCACCAGAATCGCTTCACCACAATCACAATAATCGTGAGGCCACTGTCGTGGACCAGACCGCTCAAGTACGCAAAGCCGCCGCCGACCTGATCGCAGCCTTCGCCAGCAACGACAGCGCACGCTATTTCGCCTGTTTCAGCGAAGACGCCACGTTCCTGTTCCACACCTTGCCCCAGCCACTGCTCTCGCGCCGTGAATACCAAGCGCTCTGGGCCCAATGGCAGGCCGAGGGTTTGGCCGTGCTCGGCTGTGAGTCGAGCAACGTGCAGGTGAGCCTGCAAGGGGAAGTAGCCATCTTCATGCATGACGTGGCTACGCATATCCGCCTTGCCGGCGAAGAACACCAACTGGCCGAACGCGAAACCATCGTGTTTCGCCGCCAGGGCGATCATTGGCTGGCGTGCCACGAGCACTTGTCGGTCGTGACTGCATCCTGATCCAACTTACGCGGCCTTGCCGCACTGCCATCGCACCCACAATAGGGCCCACACATAGCTGCGGGCCTACAACAACCGCGCTGGAGCATCACCATGAGCCACTCGACCGGTATCGAGACCAATGGCGTCGAACAGATCCCCGACGATCAACGCGACGCTTGCCCGCTAGACCTGTTCCGCCTGATCTTCGGCGGTGCCAATACCTTCGCCACTGCCGTATTGGGCAGCTTCCCAGTGCTGTTCGGGCTATCGTTCCAGGCCGGCGTCTGGGCAATTCTGCTCGGCGTTGGCGTTGGCGCACTGATCCTCGCCCCCATGGGCCTGTTCGGTGCGCTCAACGGCACCAACAACGCGGTGTCATCGGGCGCACACTTTGGTGTGCACGGGCGCATCGTTGGCTCGTTCCTGTCGCTGCTCACCGCTGTGGCGTTCTTTTCACTGTCGGTGTGGAGCTCAGGTGATGCCCTGGTCGGCGGCGCCAAGCGCCTGGCCGGGCTGCCGGAAACCGACCTGACCTTGGGCCTGGCCTACGGCCTGTTCGCGGTGCTGGTGCTGGTTGTGTGCATCTTTGGTTTTCGCTTCATGCTGTGGGTCAACAAGGTCGCCGTCTGGGCGTCGAGCCTGCTGTTTCTGCTAGGCATATTCGCCTTTGCCGGCCCATTCGATGCGGGCTTTGCTGGTAGCGTCAACCTAAGCCAGCCGGGGTTTTGGGCAGCTTTCGTCGGTGCCGCGATCCTGGCAATGAGCAATCCGGTGTCGTTCGGTGCCTTCCTCGGCGACTGGTCGCGCTACATTCCACGGCAAACCCCTAAGTCGCGCATCATGCTGGCGGTGATTGCAGCACAGGTCGCGACGCTGATCCCATTCTTGTTCGGCCTGTGCACCGCCACCCTGGTGGCCACCCAAGCGCCCGATTACGTCGCTGCCAACAACTACGTCGGCGGCCTGCTGGCGGTGGCGCCGAGCTGGTTCTTCCTGCCGGTGTGCCTGATTGCCGTGATCGGCGGCATGTCCACCGGCACCACCGCGCTATATGGCACCGGGCTGGACATGTCCAGCGTGTTCCCGCGCCTGCTCAGCCGCGCTGGCGCTACCTTGCTGATCGGTGTACTGGCGATCGGCTTCATCTTCATCGGCCGCTTCGCCTTCAACCTGGTGCAGAGCGTGTCGACCTTCGCCGTCCTGATCATCACCTGCACCAGCCCCTGGATGGTGATCATGATCATCGGCCTGATCACCCGGCGCGGTTTTTACCATGCCGACGACCTGCAGGTGTTTACCCGCGGCCAGCGTGGCGGGCACTACTGGTTCCTGCACGGCTGGAACTGGCGTGGCATGGGCGCGTGGATCCCCAGCGCGGTGGTCGGGTTGTGCTTCGTCAACCTGCCAGGGCAATTCGTCGGCCCCTTGGGCAACCTGGCCGGGGGCATCGACCTGAGCCTGCCGGTAACTTTGGGCCTGGCCGGTGTGCTGTACCTGCTGCTGCTCAACCTGTTCCCTGAACCTGCTGGCGTGTATGGCCCAAAAGGCCCGCGCTGGGTGCGCTGCAAAAGCGCCGAGCATCCTCCTGTAACCGCTGCCGAAACAGCCTGACTGGATTATCTGCATGAATACTTCCCACTACATTGGCGGGCGCTGGGTCGAAGGCCAGGGCAGCGACTGCATTAACGTCAACGAGCCTGCACTGGGCTTGCCGTTTGCCGAACTGATGGCTGCCAGCGTGGCCCAGGTCGACCAGGCTGTGAGCGCTGCGCGCCAGGCCCTGACGACCTGGAAACGGGTCAGTAGCCAAGCGCGTGCCGCCTACCTGCGCGGTTTTGCCGAACAGCTCGGCCAGCGTCGCGAGGAATTGATCGCGCTGCAGATGCGCAACAATGGCAAACCACGCCATGAGGCCGAGATCGACTTGGACGATGCGATCGCCACCTTCGCTTACTACGCCGACCTGGCCGAGCAACTGCCATCGAAAAACCGCGAGGTGCCGTTGGCTGCGCCCGGTTTCACGGCGCGCACCCGCCTGGAGCCGGTGGGCGTCGTCGGCCTGATCGTGCCATGGAACTTCCCCCTGGTGACCAGCGCCTGGAAGCTTGCGCCAGCCCTGGCTGCCGGCTGCACCGTGGTGCTCAAACCCTCGGAAGTGACGCCGCTCATCGAGCTGGCTTACGGCCAGATTGCCGATAGCCTGGGCCTGCCGGCCGGTGTACTGAACATCGTCAATGGCAAGGCTGAAACAGGCGCCGCGTTGAGCAACCACAACGGTTTGGACAAACTCTCGTTCACCGGCAGCAACAGCGTCGGTAGCCTGGTGATGCGCAGTGCCTCGGCCCAATGCCGACCGGTGACCCTGGAGCTGGGTGGCAAATCGGCGATCGTGGTGTTCGACGATTGCGACCCGGACCAGGCAGTGCAATGGATCGTCGCCGGTATCACCTGGAACGCCGGCCAGATGTGTTCGGCCACTTCGCGCCTGCTGGTGCAGGAGGGCATTGCCGATACGCTGCTGCCGCGTCTGCAGGCGGCGCTGCAAAAGCTGCGGGTGGGAAACCCCTTGACCGAAGACGTCGATATGGGGCCGCTGACCAGCCAGGCTCAATGGCTGAAGGTTGCCAGCTACTTCGCCACCGCCCGTGAAGAAGGCCTGCATTGCCTGGCAGGTGGACAGGCGCTGGACCGCGAAGGCTGGTTCGTGAGCCCGACACTGTATACCGACGTGCCCAAGGATAGCCGCCTATGGAGCGAGGAAATCTTCGGCCCGGTACTCTGCGCGCGCCGCTTCGCCACTGAGGAACAGGCGATTGCCGAGGCCAACGACAGCCGTTTCGGGCTGGTTGCCACGGTGTGCTGCGCCGACCTGGCACGCGCCGAACGTGTCGCCGATGCCCTGGAAGTCGGGCATGTGTGGATCAACTCGGTACAGGCAGTGTTCGTAGAGACGTCTTGGGGCGGCACCAAGGGCAGCGGAATTGGTCGCGAGCTGGGGCCCTGGGGGTTGTCGGCTTATCAGTCGGTGAAGCATGTGACCCGCTGTTTGGGGTGATGGGCCAGAGGTGTGCACCACGACGCCTTCATCGCCTTCAAGGCCAGGCGTCGACTAGGACGCATCAGCCTCAGCGCCTGACCAGGCGCTGAGGCGAACACCTGTTGGCCTCAACGACGTTGGGCTATAAAGACATTCGCGTTACGAACGGCCCTCAGCGGCAAAATGCTCACGAAGGCTCATCGCCCCCGCGCGTGCCTTCCTGCAGCAGCACCATGCTCTGGGGCGACGACAGGGCGATCCCCTCTTCGCGCAAGCGGCCCAGAATGGTGAACAGTAAATCGCTGCGAGTGCCCGATACCTGCCGCGGCCCCGCCACAAAGCCACTCACACCAATGACCATGCCCGTCGAAGTCAGCTCCTTGAAACTGACCGAACTGGCCGGCGCGTCAAGGATCGCTTCATGCTCCTGATAGGCCGCCAGCAGCAGTTCACGCACGCGGTTGGCATCGGTATCCAGCGGCAACGTCAGCGTGATACCCACCACGCCCAGGGCATTGCCCATGGTCACGTTTCGCACATTCTGCGAAATGAACTGCGAGTTGGGCACAATCACCGTTGAGCGGTCGGACATCTGGATTTCGGTAGCACGTACGTTGATCCGGCGGATATCCCCCTCGACCCCTGCCAGGCTCACCCAATCGCCCACCTTCACCGGGCGCTCGGTCAGCAGGATCAGGCCGGAGATGAAGTTCTGCACGATCTGCTGCAAACCGAAACCGATGCCCACCGACAGCGCACTGACGACCCACGTCAGGCTGGTCAGGTTGATATGCAGGGTCGACATCACCAACATGGCCAGGAACAGGAAACCGAGGTACCCCACGAGGGTCACCAGCGAGGCCCGCATACCTGCATCCATGTCGGTTTCCGGCAGCAACCGCTCGCTCAGCCAGCGCTTGAGCACCCGTATGGCGAACCAGCCACCCACAAAGATCAACAACGCCAGCACAATGTCCTGCGGCACGATGTTGAGGTTGCCGAGCAGCTTGCCGCCGGTGCCGTCCCAATCTCCCAGGCTCAGCAGCAACTCGCCGGGGCTCGTGCCCGATGGCATCAACGCCAGCAGGATGGCCATGAGCAGCAGCACCGTGCGACTGATACCCACCAGCACGGTGCTGGCCTGCGCCTGGTGGCGCGGTGCCAAGCCCAGGCTCGCGGCCAGCGTCAGCCCCCCTGGCTGGCGAGGCGAGAGCAGGATTTCGCACAGGTCGCTAAAGAAGGTGGTGAGCAGGTAGGCGCACACCCCGACCACGCTGATCCACAGCAGCTTGCCGGTGAGGAAGTAAGCCAACGTCAGGTAGCCGGCCAGCAGGCTCAGCACGATCAAACCGACCCACACCACGATCACGAACGGGATCAAGCCCGCCAACCCTGCCGGGCGGGGCAGTTGATGCTCACGCAACGTGCGGCGGTATCGCACCAGGGCAAACGAGAAAATCGCCGCCACCACCAACGCCGTCAGGCCATTGGTGGCCACGGTCAGCGCCAGGCTTGTGCCGATCACACTGTTGATGCGCTCGATGGTCAGCATCACCATCAGCGCCAATGCCAGCAGCTTGGGGAACCAGCCCAGGGCCGCAGCCACTTCGTCGTGGATTGCTGGCAGGCGCCAGGATGGGCGCTGCAGCATGAGCATGGCGCGGCCAAGGCCGCTGATGAAGGCGCTGAACACCACTAGGGTCAGGAAATGGTTGGTCAGGCTGGCAACGTCGGAGCCCAGTTCTGCGCTGCTCTCAAGGCCCCAGCGCAGCAGCGATACCGACCCTGCGATGGTGGCCAGGGTGGCCAGGCTGACGCTCAGGGCCAATGCGCTGCGGCGCAGGCGCCCCTCGGGTAGCCAGCGCACCATGGCAGCGGCCAACATGCGCTCGATAACCCGCCGCAGCCAGATCCAGACCAGGAACGCGGCCGCCACAGTGGCGATGAAGAACCAGCGATGATCGGCGCTGAAGGCACTGTTCAAGGCAGCCCCAGCTTCACTGCGCAGGTCACGCAGGCGAGCGACATCATCATCGGTGGGGCGGATCAGGCTCGACCAGAAGGCGGGGCTCAACGGACTGGCGGCACGGCTGAGGATCTGCGAGTTGAACTGGCTGCGGCGCAGGTTGACGATCTGTGTCGACAGGTCGCGGGCCGACTGGGTCAACTTGGCGGCCTGATCCTGTTCGGCCACCAGCGCCTTTTTCTCGGCATCGAGCTGCTTGCGCTGCTGGGTGATGCTCGGCGCTTCGTCCGGCTGCACCGGCCCCAGCACATTGAGCTTATCGTCCAGTTTGGCCACATCGGCGGCGCGCAAGGTGCTCAAGGCATCAGCCTGGCGCTGCACCTGCACGGTCGCCAAGCGCAACTGCGAGAGCACATCGTCGTTGGCGTTGCTGGTGACCCCCTGGCGGATCAGGTCGAGCCGGTCACTGAGTTGTTCATAGCTGGCGGTTTCATCCAGCGCTGGCAAATCGCCGGCCGCAAGGTTCGATGCGGGTGCCACGGGCGCCGACCAGGCCGGCTGCGCCACTACCAACATCAAGGCCAAGAAGGCCAGACAAAAACGGGCAAGGCAAACGCGCCTCATCGAATGTTCCTCTTCACACATCGATATGGCGGTGGATTCTACCCGCCTTGGTGCCTTCAGGTGAGTGCCGTTTCTCGTGCCAGCAGCTGCCGTTTGCGCTCTACCCCCCAGCGATAGCCGCTGATATCGCCGTCCCGGCGCACCACCCTATGGCAAGGGATGGCCACCGCAATGCGATTGGCGCCACAGGCCTTGGCTACCGCCCGCACCGCTTTTGGTGCACCGATGCGTTCAGCGATATCGCTGTAGCTGACCTGGCTGCCCACGGGCACCTCGCGCAGCGCTTGCCAGACCCGCTCCTGGAAGGCGGTACCCTGCACGTCCAACGGTAGGTTCAACCCCAGTGCTGGCACCTCGACGAACCCGACCACTTCGGCGACCAGCCGCTCATAACTGGCATCGCCCCCAATCAAACGAGCCTTGGGAAACTGATCCTGCAGCTGCTCGAGCAAAACCTGGGGATCATCGCCCAGCGCGATGGCGCAGATGCCCTTTTCGCTTTGCGCTACAAGGATTGCGCCCAGAGAACACTCGCCGATGGCGAAATGGACGGTCGCACCCACGCCGCCAGCCCGGTAGTCGCGGGGTTGCATGCCCAGGCGCTGGGGGGCGCTCTGGTAGAAACGGCTGTTGGAGTTGTAGCCCGCGTCGTAGATGGCATCGGTTACCGACCCATCCCCATCGCCCAGCCGCTCGCGCAGGCGCCGGGCGCGAAAGGCGCTGGCGTATGCCTTGGGCGTGAGGCCGGTTGCGGCTTTGAACAAGCGGTGCAGGTGGAATGGGCTGACGGCAAGTTGCGCGCCGAGTTGGTCGAGCGTCGGCGGGCTGTCGCTGCGTTCGAGCAAGCGACAGGCGCGGGCCACCAAGTCTGCGCGCCGAGAAGCGTTCGGCTGGGCCATGCAGCGGCGGCACGGGCGGTAGCCTGCGGCTTCGGCACTGCTGGAGTCGTTGAAGAACTCGACATTCTCGCGTTTGGCCATGCGCGCCTTGCAGCCGGGGTGGCAGTACACACCGGTGGTGCGCACCGCGTAGACGAAATGCCCGGCGCCAGAGGCATCGCGGGCTTCGACGGCTTGCCAGCGTTGAAGGTCGGTTGTGAAAGCTTTCATCGCGGTTTACCTCGACAGTCAGTTCGGTCGGTGGCTCACGCCCGCCACAGGTACCAGGCGGCAACGGTACGGTACGGGCTCCAGGCACCGCCGAGCGAGCGCATCTGAGCTGGCGTCGGCGCCTTGTCCAGCCCCTTGAGCCGACGGTAGCCCTCGCGCACACCAAAATCGTCCACCGGCAGAATATCCGAACGCTCCAGGCAGTAGATCAGCAGCATTTCCACCGTCCAGCGGCCCACGCCACGCAACGTCACCAGGCGCGCTATCAACGCATCATCGGATAGCTCTTGTGCCTCATCGCGGCTTGGCACGATGCCCTGCAGGCTGGCTTGCGCAATACCCTGGAGGGTGGCCAGCTTACTCGCCGAAAAGCCACACCCGCGCAGTACCTCGGGACTGAGCGCCAACAGTTGTGCGGGCGCTGGAAACGGCTGCCCGGGGAACAGAGCCAGCAACCGGCCAAGTATCGCCTCGGCTGCCCGTGCATGGAGCTGTTGATAGGCGATGGCGCGTACCAACGCTTCGTAAGGCTCGCGCTCTGGGGTGGCCCGATGCAGGCATGGCCCGGTAGCCTGGATATGCCGTGCCCAGTCAGGATCCAGCGAAGCCAGGTAGTGCGTGGCTGCGCGGTACGCGTCAGGGAAAAGGTCGGCAAGCATCTAGCAACGCTCCTTCAGCTTCAGGCAGGTCCAGCATAACGCAGCCACTCATCGGGCAAACGCCGGATCTTGCTCAGGTAATTCCAGAAACGCCATTGCTCAGTGCCAGCATCCCCGCATAGAATTGAGAACCATTCACAAACGCACATGATCCACAAAACCGGGCCTTCGCTACGATGCAGATCAACGACACGCTCAAACCGGCCGAGGTCGCTGTGCTCTATCAGTCGCATCACGCCTGGTTGCGTGGCTGGCTGCGCAGCCGGGTCGGCTGCCAGGAGCATGCGGCGGACCTGGCACAAGATACCTTCGTGCGCTTGCTACGCGCGCGCCAGGTATCACCGCTCAAAGAGCCCCGCGCCTACCTGAGCAGCATCGCCCGTGGCCTGATGATCGACCAGTTCCGCCGCCGCGCGCTGGAGCGGGCCTATCAGGAAAGCCTGGCACTGCTGCCTGAGGGCGAGGCGCCCAGCGAGGAGCACCGACGCATCATCCTCGATACCCTCGAACGCTTGGACCGTGCCCTGCAGCAGCTCAAGCCGCGTACCCGACAGGCCTTTTTGCTGGCCCAGCTGGAGGGTTTGAGCATCCCCAAGATCGCGCTGCACCTGGCGGTTTCACGAGCCACCGTCGAGCGCGACTTGGCCAAGGCGCTGGGCGTTTGCTACCGGCTACGTTATGCCGAGTGAGCCAGCACCGCCACAGGCACAGGTCGACCAGGCCATCGCGTGGCTGGTGAAACTGCGCTTCGATACGCCAAGCCCTGAAACGCACCGTGCGTTCGAGCAATGGTTGGGCGAGCATCCGCACAATGCCCAGGCCTGGTTGCGGGTCAGCAACCTGAGCGATGAACTGGCTGAGCTGCCGAACGCACTGAGCCGCAACACCCTGGAGGGTAGCCGGCGCCTGCAGATCCGCCGCCGTGACCACCTCAAGCTGCTGGCGGTGCTAGCGGTCGGTGGCAGCCTCGGTTGGGCCGCCCGCGAACCCCTGGGCCTGCCAGCCCTGATGGCAGACAACCGCACAGCCACTGGCGAACGCCGCCGCATCCAGGGCAGTGATGGCAGCCTTATTCAACTCAACACTGCCAGTGCCATCGATCTGCACTACAGCGCCGACTACCGTGAGCTGACGCTGCTGCGTGGCGAGGTCAGCCTGGACAGCAACGCCAGCGACGACCGGCCTTATCGCATCAACACGCGCATCGGCGCGTTGGGCACCCGCGATGGGCAATTACTACTGCGTGAAAACGATCAGGGTGTATTGCTGGCGGTGCGTCGCGGCACCGTCACGCTGTTGCCGAACACCCGCGCTGCCAAGCAGCTGCAGGCTGGCGAAGTGCTGCAAGTGCTGGCCAGCGGCGCCTACTCCCCCGCCCACTGGCATGGCGACCCGTGGGGCTGGACCGATGGCGTGCTCAGCGTGCAGCAGATGCCACTGGGTGAATTCATCGCCGAGCTGGCGCGCTACCGCCCAGGCGTGCTGCGTTGCGCTCCAGAGGTGGCGGGGCTGAGGGTGTCGGGTACCTATCAATTAGGCGACACGCTGCGGATCCTTCAACTGTTAAGGCGCAGCCTGCCGGTGCGCATCGACTTGCGTACGCGTTACTGGGTGAGCGTCGCCGCCGTTTGAATATTTCTGGAAATAAATGAGGTGGAATCTCATTCTCGTTCGGCCTGAAGGGAATAAAGCCCCAACAGTGGTCTACCAACCTTCAGGAGCGCTCCATGATCCACCCCAGTTTTCCCCGCAATGTGCGGCTGAGCCAAGCTGTGCGCGCTGGCGTGTTCGGCCTTGGCTTGGGCTGCGGCCTGGCTGCTCCGGCAGTGGCCCTGGCGGCGCCTTCGAGCCATAGCCAGCCGCGCGACTGGCACATTGCACCCGGCCCACTGGCAGCGGCACTGGACCAACTGGCCCGCCAAGCCGGGCTGAACATCTCGTACGATGCCAGCAGCCTGCAAGGCAAGACCACACAGGGTGTGCAGGGTCGTCATGATGGCGCTCAAGCGCTGTCGATTCTGTTGCAGGGCAGCGATGTCCAGGTGCAACAAGAGGGTCACGGCAGCTTTGTGCTGACCCCGACAATGGCTGCAGACGGCGCGCTGCAACTGGGAGCCACCAGCATTTCCAGCGCTCGGCTGGGCGAGACCACCGAGCGCAGCGGCTCATACACCACTGGCGCTGTCACCATCGGCAAGACCGCGCAAAGCCTGCGGCAAACGCCACAGTCGGTCACCGTGATCACGCGCCAGCGCCTCGATGACCAGCACATCACCAACCTCACCCATTTGCTGGAGCAGACCCCAGGCGTGGTCGTGAACCTGACCGACAGCGAGCGGGTACAGTACTATTCGCGCGGCTACGCAATCGATGCCATCCAGTATGACGGTGCCACGGTGGTACAGGGCAGTGGTGGCGGCTCGTTCATTCAAAGCGACTCGGCCATCATCGACCGGGCCGAGATCCTGCGCGGCGCCACTGGCATGATTCGCGGTGCCGGCAACCCTTCGGGCACTGTCAACCTGGTGCGCAAGCGCCCCACCTACCAGTACCAGGGCGAAGGCAGCGTGACCTTGGGCTCGTGGGATGCCCAGCGTTACGTGGCAGACCTCTCCGGCCCGCTGACCGAGACCGGCAATGTGCGTGGCCGAGTGATCGCCGTGCACGATGACAAGGACCACTTCCAGGCAGCACGCCAGGAGCGCAAGGAGGTGCTGTACGGTGTGCTGGCCTTCGACCTCAATGACAGCACCACCCTGACCACCGGCCTTGAATGGACCAAGCTCGATGCCACCGGGGCCTGGGGCAACCTACCTGCCGACTATGACGGCTCGCCGCTACCGCTGGGCCGCAGCACTTACCTGGGCGCCGACTGGAACCGTTGGAACCGCAGCAACCTGCAAACCTTCGCAGAACTCGAGCACCGCTTCGACAACGACTGGAAGCTCAAGTTGATGGCCCAGCGCACCCACTTCGAGCTGGCCGACGATGGCTTTAAGCAAACCTACCTCAGCCGCGCCACCGGTTCTGCCAACCCGACCAACAACCCTTACCTGATGAACTACCAGGTTACTGAAGGCGATGGCGGTGAAAGCCTGCAAAACAACCTGAGCGCGACCCTCAACGGGCCGTTCGACCTACTCGGCCGGACCCATGACCTGATGCTGGGCGTGGAGCGTATCCGCAACGACTCATACGCCTCGGCGACCAATTATGTGCAGTCGGGCGTCTTCGACATTCGCCAATGGGACCCGAAAACCAGCCTGGCCAACCCCGATATCGACATCCTCGCCCACCCGGTACGCACCCGCACAACCCAGCAAGGCGCCTACGCCACCTGGCGGATTTCGCTGGCCGACCCGCTGACGGCGATCATCGGTGCACGCAGCAACTGGTATGACTACGAGCAAGAGAACAACACCAGTAGCAATGGCAGCTTCAGCGTCGACAACAAGATCGTGCCCTACGCCGCGCTGATTTATGACCTGAACGATAACTTCAGCACCTACGCCAGCTATACCGAAATCTTCAACCCGCAAACCTCCACCGATATCAACGGCTCGGTGCTCGAACCGGTCGAAGGTCAAGCCTACGAAACCGGCATCAAGGGCGAGTTCTACGACGGGCGCCTGAACGCATCGCTCGCGTTGTTTCGCATTTATCAAGTGGGTAACGCGATCGACGACATCGCCAGCGGCCAGCCGTGTGGGGTCAATACCGGGTACTGCAAGATCGCCGCAGGCAAGAACCGTAGCCAAGGCTTCGAACTGGAGATTTCCGGCGAGGTGCTGCCAGGCTGGAACGTCGCCGGTGGCTACACCTACAACACCACCGAGTACCTGAACGACCCGACCAACCAGGGCAATGCCATCCGCACCACTGACCCCAAACGCCTGCTCAAGCTATTCACCAGCTACCGGCTGCCGGGTCAACTCGATGCCTGGACCGTTGGCGGTGGCGTGCAGGCACAGAGTGCGATCTATTCAAGGGCGGCCAGCAACGCACGCGGCGTCAACCCCGGCGCCGAGGCTAGCCAGGCGGGTTACGCGGTGTACAACGCCATGGTCAACTACCGCTTCAACGAGCACTACTCGGTGCAGCTCAATGCCAACAACATCTTCGATAAAAAGTACTACCGCCAGGTAGCGCCGACGCCAACCGGGTATTACTGGGGAGACCCGCGCAATGTCTCGGTAACGCTGCGCGGGACATTCTGATTAGCGACGTGGGCCCCGATCCACCCGCGAACAGGCCGGCCCTGGCCACCCGCCAAACTCAATCGGCCAGCGCTCGCATTTTGCCTGCCCGGCGCCAGGACTGCCGGGCAAAGCACACGAACAACCCTGCCATCAGCGCCAGCGCCATAGGCAGACCATGGGGTGCGACACCCATCGCCGCCCCGCTCACCAGCGGCCCGACCAGGCTGCCGACGCCCCACAACAGGCCCACGCTGGCGTTGGCCGTGACCAGGTCCTGGCCCTTGAAGCGCTGGCCGATCAGCACCAGCGCCAAGGTGTAGATACCACCGGCCACCGCGCCCAGCAGCACCAGCATTGGCCACAGCAGCCAGGTCACCTGCAGCAGCCACGGCAAGGCGATGCCGATGGCCATCGCCACCAGCCCGCACATCAAATGCAGCCCCGTGCGCTCTACGCGGTCGGCCAACCAGCCCAACGGCAGCTGGAACACCATGTCTGCGGCGAACACCACCGTCACCATCAGTGCTGCCACAGCCACGGCAAAGCCATGGCTGGTGGCATACACCGGCAGCAGCGACAGCACCACGGCATCGAAGAACGAAAAGAACAGCACCGCTACGCACAACGCTGGCGCCACGCGGAAGAAGCCCATCAGGCCGAAGCTTTTCTCGTCATCATCGCCATGCTCGACGTGATCATTGGGTACTGTCAGCACGATACATAGCAAAGCCAGGCCGTAACCTAGGATGACCACACCGATGATCCAAGGGCTATCGGCGCCAAGCAGCGCGATCAGTGCAGGGCCAAGGACCTGGAAGCCCGTGAAACTGGTGGCGTAAAGGGCCATGATCTTGCCACGGTTGTGATCCGGGCACAGTTCGTTGACCCAGGACTCCCCGAGGATGATCGCAATGCCCATGCCGATACCCAGCCCCAGACGCAGCAGGGCCAGCAGCCACAGCGAATCGAAGGCCGAATCGAGCAACGCGACGCTTACCGTGCAAAGGCTAAAGCACAACAGGTAGATGGTGCGCCGGGTCAGGTGCCGGCAGCAGGCATCGACCAAGAACGCCGAAAACATCATGCCTGCGGCCGGAATGGCCGAGATGATGCCGATTTCAAGGGTGCCAGCACCGGCTTCGTGCAAGCGCAACGACACCAGCGGCAGGCTGGCTCCCAGGCTGAAGCCCACCACCGACACGGCGAACAGAAGGCCCGCCAGCAAACGCATGTTCATGTACCACTCCAGGCAAAACCGAAAAGACGTGCAGAAACAGGCGCCCCAACGCGCACCGGGACGGTGAACGGGGCAAGGGCGCAGGGTCAGATCAGGGCTGGGTGTGGCGAGAACGTGAAGGCGAACAGCACGCTGCGGCGACGCTTGAGCACCGTATCGCTCGGCCACGCACGACGCATGGCCTCAAGCGCAGGCTGGCGAGCGTGTGGGAGGGATTGGCTACGGCGCATTGCGATGGCTACTACGCAGGTGGGTGAAATGAAAGACGGCACTCTAGGCCAAGGCAGGCTGAGCCGTCAATTGCCATGGGGCCTCAGCGAGGCCCCAGCTAACTCAACGCTTGCTGGTAGACGGCAGGAACACTGCCAGCAGGCCGAACAACGGCAGGTACGAGCACAAGCCATACACGTATTCGATCCCGCGCCAATCGGCCAGGTAGCCCAGCAGCGCGGCACCGATGCCGCCAAAGCCGAACATCAGCCCGAAGAACACCCCGGCAATCATGCCCACACTGCCCGGCACCAGTTCCTGGGCATAGACCACGATGGCCGAGAACGCCGATGCGAGGATGAAACCGATCACCACGCTCAGTACCGTAGTCCAGAACAGGTCGGCATACGGCAGCACCAGGGTGAACGGCGCCACGCCCAGGATCGAGAACCAGATCACCGCTTTGCGCCCAATTCGGTCACCGATCGGCCCGCCGAAGAACGTACCTGCGGCTACCGCGCCGAGGAAAAGGAATAGATGCAACTGCGAGCTTGCCACCGAAAGGTCGAACTTTTCGATCAGGTAGAAGGTGAAATAGCTGGTGAAGCTGGCCATGTAGAAGTACTTGGAAAACACCAGTAACCCCAGCACGATCAGCGCCGCAATCACTCGCCCACGGGAAATGCCATGGCGGGCCTGCATTGTTTTGCGGGCCTTGGCCTGGTTCAAGTGTTCCATGTACCAACGGCGCAGCATCAGGGTCACGGCGAAGAAAAACAGTGCTGCCACGCCGAACCAGGCTACGTGGGTCTGGCCGAAGGGAATGACGATGGCCGCTGCCAGCAGCGGGCCAAAGGCAGAACCGGTGTTGCCGCCTACCTGGAAGGTCGATTGTGCCAAGCCAAAACGGCCACCTGAAGCCAGCCTGGCGATACGTGACGTTTCCGGATGGAAGGTGGAAGACCCGATACCGACCAGCGCCGATGCCAGCAGAATCATCGGGAAGCTGCCAACGAACGCCAGCATGACGATGCCGACCAAGGTGCACAGGGTGCCCAGCGGCAGCAAGTTGGGCGTGGGCCTGCGGTCGGTGAAGAAACCCACCCACGGCTGCAATAGCGAAGCTGTGATCTGGAAGGTCAAGGTGATCATGCCAATCTGCGCAAAACTCAGATCGTAGTTGGCCTTGAGCATCGGATAGATCGCTGGCAGCACTGACTGGATAAGGTCATTGATCAGGTGCGCCAGCGCGC
>NZ_JBJJLN010000013.1:0-94300 GCF_046230725.1 Pseudomonas sp. KCJK9000
AGGGCAAAGTCGACGATACGAACGTGCATGGTAATGCTCCTGGTGAAATGAGGAATGCTGAAAACCGCATGCCAGGTCTGCCAGTTCGGCTTTTGCCTGAACGTGCTGGGGGCCATGCCGAAGTCTCTGCGAAAGGCGTAGTGCTGTTTACATGGGCCTAGAGGCTTGGCGTGAGCTCTTCGGTGGAGCGCAGATCGAGCGCCGCCCGCGCGGCGCATCGCGAGCTGCGCTCGCTCCTACGTTTGTTTCGGGCCAATTAGTCCTGTGGGATTTGCGCGCGGACGCCTTTGTGCATGGCGCGGTATCGCGTCGTATGACCCAGGCGGTCGCGCGCACCTGCCACAGGCGTTACTGGCCCGAAACAAACGTAGGAGCGAGCAAAGCTCGCGATGCGCCGCGCGGGCGGCGCTCGATCTCACAGGCGCCAAAAGGCTCAAATTGAACCCCAAAAAAACCCGACACTAGATCACCGGTATCGGATTTTTTCGACCCCAAGCCTGGACTCAAATGCTTAAGTGAACAGCATTACTGCGAAAGGCGGGGCTGTCGAAGCCGGCGTCCAGGAAGGCGTCCAGTACGGTGCACCCCCCACCCCGGGGCGGGAAAGCCTAGCCGGGCTTGCCCAGTTCCGGGGATTACTGGCGCTCAGCCCCAATCGCTCGGCGCACCGTGCCCAGCAATTCGCTCAGGCGGAAGGGTTTTACCAGCATATCCATGCCCTCGCCCAAGAAAGCCTGGCGGTCACGCGCTTCGTCGGCGTAGCCGGTCATGAACACCACCGGCAGCGCGGGCCGGCAAGCGCGGGCCAAGTCCGCCAGTTCGCGGCCGCTCAGGGTGGGCAAGCCTACGTCGGTCAGCAGCAGGTCTGGGCCAGGCTCCTGGCGCAGGTGCTGCAGTGCCTCATCCACAGTCGATGCCAGGGTGCAGCGGTAACCGGCATCGGTCAGGGCCTCGGCCACCGATACGCGCACCGAGGCCATGTCCTCGACGATCAGCACATGCTCGCCATTGCCTTGCGCGTCTTCTGTGGCTTCGCGGTGTGGGGCCGTGGCGGCGGATTGGGTGGCGGGCAGCATCAGGGTGACTTCGGTGCCCTCGCCCGGCACGCTGCGCAGCGCCACATGCCCACCCGACTGGCGGGCGAAGCCGTAGATGGTCGACAGGCCAAGCCCGGTGCCCTGCCCCACCGGCTTGGTGGTGAAGAATGGGTCGAAAACCTTTTCCAGCAGCTCAGGCTCGATGCCGCAGCCGTCGTCACGGACGGTGACCGCAATATAGGCCCCGTCGCGCAGGTTCAGGTCGCCGTAGACCTGTGCCATGCAGGTCGACACCCAGATATGCCCGCCCTTGGGCAAGGCATCGCGGGCGTTGATCACCAGGTTGAGTACGGCGCTTTCCAGTTGCACCGGGTCCACCAGGGCGATGGTGGACGAGCCGGAAAGCTCGAGAATCAGGGTGATGCGTTCGCCAATGGTGCGGGTCAGCAAGTCTTCCAGGGAGTGCACGTGCTGGTTGACGTCCACCGGGCGGGTGTCCAGCGGCTGCTTGCGGGCGAAGGCCAGCAGGCGATGGGTCAGCGCGGCAGCGCTGCTGGCTGAGCTCAGCGCCGCTTCGATGTACTTGGGGACCTTTTCCGTGCGGCCCTCGGTAACCCGTTTGCGAATCAGCTCCAGGCTGGTGATCACACCGGTCAGCAGGTTGTTGAAGTCATGGGCGATGCCGCCGGTAAGGCTGCCCAAGGCATCCATCTTCTGCAGTTGCAGCAGCAAGGCTTCGGTGCGGGCGTGTTCCGCCACCTCTTTGGCCAGCTGGTTGGTGGCGTCGTCCAGGCGGGCCAGGTGAAAGCGCTCGCGGTGGCGGTGCTCGGTCACATCTTCGACGAACACCAGGCACAGGCCGGGGGTGCGGTAAGGTGACAGTTGCCACTCGGTGTCGCGAGGCTGGCCGTTCACCAGCATGCCCAGTTGGCCTTTCCAGCGCGCACCTGCGCCGATGTGCTCGCGCAGTTCGCACAGTGCGGCATCCTGCTGCGGGGCAAAGCACTCGCGCAGGTAATCGGGCTGGTGGTTGTCTTGCACCAGTTGGGAAAAGGCATGATTGCACTCATGCACCCTGAGCTCGGCATCGAGCACGGCGATCGGCGCCGACACGCTGCGGAAAATTTCCTGGAAGCGCGCTTCGCTTTCACGCAGTGCCCGTTCGCTGTCACGCACCCGCAGCAAGGTACGCAGAGTGGCCAGCAATACGTCCGGGTCCACTGGGTGGATCAGGTAGGCATCGGCGCCGGCGTTCAGGCCGGTGATGATGTCGCCGCTCTGGATCGACGCCGCCGACACGTGAATCACTGGCAGCAAGGCGGTGCGTTCGTTGTCGCGCAGCAGGCGCACCACATCGAAGCCGCTCATGTCGGGCAGGTTGACGTCGAGGATCAGCGCGTCCAGGTGCTGCTCACCGATCAACGCCAGCCCCTCGCCGCCGGTGCCGGCTTCGAGCACTTGGTAACCCTGCGCAGTCAAGCGTCGGCGCAAGGCATAGCGGGTGGCTGCGTTGTCATCGACGATCAGCAGGCGCAGGTCAGCTCTCATCGGCATTCTCCTGGGCCAGTGCCAGCGGGATGGTCACATGGAAGCACGAGCCTACTCCGGGCTCGCTGGTCACGCCCACTTCACCGCCGAGCAAAATGGCGAAGCGTTTGCACAGTGACAGGCCCAGCCCGGTGCCGCGCAGGCGCTTCTGCAGCGGCGAATCGACCTGGGCGAAGTCCTCGAACAGGCTCCCGAGCAGCTCTTCAGGTATGCCGATGCCGGTGTCGCTGACGGCGAAGCGGATATTGTCTTCACCCTGCAACTGAGCCGACACGCGCACCTCGCCACGGGAGGTGAACTTCAACGCGTTGGAAATGAAATTGCGCAGTATCTGTGCCAGCTTCTTGTCGTCGGTGTAGAGCCTGGGCAGGCCTACCGGCTCTTCGAAAATCAGGTCCACCGCACCGCCTTCGACGATGGGGCGGAACATGCCGCGCAGGGCGGCGAACAGGTCGAGCATGTCGAACCAGGCTGGCGAGATGGAAATGCGCCCGGCCTCGATCTTGGCCAGGTCCAGCAGGTCATCGACCATGTCCGACAGCTCGCGGGTGGCAGTGCTGACGAATGCGACCTGGCGGTGCTGCTCTTCGGACAGCGGGCCGTCCAGCTCATCGGCCAGCAGGCTGGTGATGCTAAGGATCGAGCCCAGCGGCGTGCGGAATTCGTGGCTCATGTAAGACAAGAAGCGGCTCTTCAGGTCAGAGGCCTGGCGCAGTTGCTCGGCCTGGATGTCCAGCTCGGCATACAGCGCCAGCACGCCCTGGTTGGTCTCTTCCAGCTCGGCGCGCAGCGCTTCGTTTTCGGCTTGCAGGCTGGCAACCAATGCCGCCTGGTCGGTAGCGGGTTCAGCCATAAGTCGGCTCCAGGTCGACGACCAGCACTGCTACATCATCCCGCCCACGGCAGAAATCACGGTGCAGCACGGTCGCGATGACGGCCGGGTGGCGATGCACCAGGCCAGGGTAGTCGTCGAGTTTCCAGCGCGACTGCAAGCCGTCACTGTACATAACCAGCAAATTGCCGTTCACCTGAGCGTAGTCGAACGCCTGCGCCTTGCGGTACTGGTTACCGACAATGCCGGGGTGTGAGGCCAGGCCACGGGCGTGCACACCGCCCACCAAGCTGGCACCAATGTTGCCGATGCCGGTGAAGGTCAAGCGGCTATTGCTGGTGTCGTGCTGGGCAATGGCCACAGCGCCGCCGCGGGTGCCGGCCATGGCCTGGTGCAGGCGCTCGATCAGCAGCAACGGGGTTACGAACGGGTCGGCGGCGAAAGCCTGGGCGCCTGCGTGGGCTGCCGCTTCGGCGTCCGGGCCGTGACCCAGGCCGTCCACCATCAGGGCGCTGAGACGGTTGCCATCGATCGCCACGTGCCAGGTGTCACCGCAGGCCGGGTCATCGTGCAGGGCATGGTGACTGACGCCGATGCGCAGGTCAGCACAGGCGCTGTTGCGTGGGTAAACCCGCGCCAGAATCACCGAGCCGCGCTGGTCGGTATACACATCGAACACCTGGGCCAGGCGCGCGATGGCGCCAAGGCCGATGCCCTGGGTGCCGCCTGTGGAAAACCCGTCTGCCAGGCAAGCTGTGGCATCGAAACCCTGGGCGCGGTCCACGGCCAGCAGTTCGATACCAACCCCGTTGGCGACCGGCAGCGCGCGCAGGTGCAGCTCGCCGCGCTGGGCGTGCTTGAGCACGTTGCTGCACAGCTCTGTAGCCAGCAAGGCCACACGCCCAGCGTCTTCATCGTCGAAACCGTGATGCTGCGCCATTTTTTGCGCCGTGCGCCGGGCATGGCCAACCTGGCTGCTGTCTTCGAGGGGCAGCACTAGCGTACAGCTGCCTTGAATGCTTATGCCCATCGCGTGATCGTCACCCGTGTGCCTTGGCCGGGTGCGGTATCCAGTTCGAACTCATCCACCAGCCGCCGGGCGCCGGTCAGGCCAAGGCCCAGGCCGTTGCCGGAGGTCCAGCCATCGGTCAGGGCCAGCTTGATATCGGGAATGCCGGGGCCCTCATCGCGGAACACCAGGCGCAGGCCGGTGCGCCCCGGCTCTTGCAGTATTTGCCAGTCCATGTCGCCGCCGCCGCCATACACCACGGTGTTGCGCGCCAGTTCGCTGACGGCGGTGACCAGTTTGGTCAGGTCGACCAGGCGCATGCCGCACTCACCGGCAAGCTTGCGGGTGAGCTGGCGAGCCAGCACCACATCCTGCTCGATACGTACCGGCAAGGTGCCACTTTGCTCGGCGTTCATGTGCGCCTCACTGTCTGGCTCAAGCGCTGCATGCCGCGTTCGACGTTCAGTGCAGTGCTAACACCCGGCAAGGTCAGGCCCAGCTCGACCAGGGTGATGGCCACTGCCGGCTGCATGCCCACCAGCATCACCTGGGCATCCATCAGCCGCGACAGGCTGGCGATGTCGGCGATCATCCGGCCGATGAACGAGTCGACCATGTCCAGTGCAGAAATGTCGATCAACAGGCCACGGGCCGAGGTGCTGCTGATGCGGTCGGTCAAATCGTCCTGCAAGCGCATGGCCAGTTCGTCATACATGTCGACCTGGATGGTCACTAACAGGTATTCGCCCATTTGCAGAATCGGGATGCGTTCCATGGCTTATACCTGCTCGGCCAGGCTCACACCCATACGCGACAGGGCCAGCTTCAAGGCGTCGGCAAGGTTGGCCTTGGTGGTCAGGGTGCCAAGGTCCAGCCCCAGGTGCACGATGGTCTGGGCGATCTGTGGGCGTATGCCGCTGATGATGCAATCGGCGCCCATCAGGCGGATCGCGGTAACGGTTTTCAGCAGGTGCTGGGCCACCAGCGTGTCGACAGTGGGCACGCCGGTGATGTCGATGATGGCGATTTCCGAACCGGTATCGACGATGCGCTGCAGCAACGATTCCATCACGGTCTGGCTGCGTTGCGAATCCAGCGTGCCGATCAGCGGCAACGCCAGCACGCCGTCCCACAGTTTGACCACAGGTGTGGACAACTCCAGCAGCTCTTCCTGCTGGCGTTTGATCACGGCTTCGCGGGTTTTCTGGAAGGTACGCATGGTGTGCATGCCCATGCTGTCGATCAGCTCGGAAAGCACCCATTGCTGTTCGGCCAACTGCGCAGGGTTAGCGCTGTAGTGCGCCTGTAGCAAGCCGAACAGCGGCCCTTTGAGGGCGAAAATGAAGTAGACGGTTTGGTGGGAGTCATGGCCTAACTGGGCGCGGCTGGCGGACAGTTTCTCCAGGAACCGCCGGGCTTCGTCCCAACCGGCAGCGTTCAGGTCGTTGCCGGTTTGCGATTGCAGGCCATCGATCAGCGTCTGCAGAAATTCGCGGGTTTCCTGGGCGAGTAGCTGTTCCTTGATGTTACGGGTGGCGCCGCTGGCTTCGAGGCTTGCAGTCCACTCATTTAGCAGCTGTGCCTGATGGGTGGTGATCGCTTCCAACGTGCCGCCTTGCAGTGCTGCCATATGCTTCTCGCTCCTATGCGTTAAGGCCGGCATCCCCAGGTGTCCGCCGGCCTGCAGAAATGACATCTGCCCTTACAAATAGTTGTGGGGAATGGAAAAGATAGTTGCAATGAGCCACAACTGCGCGGCGTTTGCAATGAAGGCCCCATTGCGGGGCCCCAAAAACTGCAAAACACCTCAACAGGGCAGTGCCAGTTAGTTGCACCCGCAATTGGCTCGACTAACTGGCACCGCCCGTTCGAGTGCGTTTTTCGTTACTGCACGTTCACTTGCATCACCCCATCGACCGCACACCAACCGCCTGCGCATGGCCCCGCGAGGTGACGATGCCCAGGAAGGAAATCACAATCGCCAGGCCCAGGGTCGAACTCACTTCTGCGCGGTGCTCGGGCGTGAACATCATCACCGCCAATGCGCCAGCGATGAAAATGATCACCGCCCACGTCAGGTACGGGAACAGCCACATGCGGAACTTCAACTCGGTGTTCTCGCGCTCCAGGCGGCGGCGCATGCGTAACTGGGAGATGGCGATAACCATGTACACCAGCAGCGCAATGGCGCCGGAGCTGGCCAGCAGGAACTCGAACACGCCCTTGGGTGCGAAGTAGTTGAGGATGGCGATGGCGGCGCCGATCAGGGTGCTACCAAACACCGCTGCACGGGGCACACCCACTTTGGAGGTCTTGTTGAGAAACGCCGGTGCATCACCGCGCTTGGCCAGGGAGTACATCATGCGCGAGGCGATGTAGATCGACGAGTTCATGCAGCTGGTCACGGCCACCAGCACCACCAGGTCCACCATGAAGCCGGCGCTGGGGATGTTCATGATTTCCAGTGCACGCTGGTACGAACCCACCACTGCCAGTTGTGGGTCGTTCCATGGCACCACGGAAATGATCACGAAGATCGACAGAATATAGAAAGTGCTGATCCGCCAGATCACCGAACGGGTGGCCTTGGCGATGTTGCGCGAGGGGTCGCTGGATTCGGACGCCGCGATGGTCACCGCCTCGGTGCCGATAAAGCTGAACATCACGGTGATGAAGGCGCCGACCACCGCCGACCAGCCGTTGGGCGCGAAGCCGCCGTGCTCGGCCATCAGCGTGCTCAAACCGCTGACCTCACGGTTGGGCAGCCAGCCCATCAGCGCGGCAAAGCCCAGGCCGATGAAGCCGAGAATCGCCGTGACCTTCAGAATGGCGAACCAGAACTCGAACTCACCGTACTTGGCCACGCTGAACAGGTTGGTGCCTGCCAGCAGCAGCACCGAGGCCAGGGCGAAGATCCAGCTGGGGATATCGGGGAACCAGGCATTGAGCACATGCCCTGCCGCCAGCGCTTCGATGGGGATCACCAGTACCCAGAACCACCAGTACAGCCAGCCGATGGTATAGCCGGCCCAACGGCCGATGGCTTGGTCTGCGTAAGTGGAGAACGACCCAGTGTCTGGGTGTGCGACGGCCATTTCGCCGAGCATGCGCATCACCAGCACCACCAAGGTCCCGGCGACGAAATACGAAAGAATGGTAGCTGGCCCGGCCGCCGCGATGGCGTGCCCGGAACCTACGAAAAGTCCGGCACCGATAATGCCCGCAATGGACAGCATCGTTACATGACGTGGCTTGAAACCTTGCGCGAGGTTGCCATCGGATCCCACGGTGTTCATTGATCTTGTTCTCTTTTTGCTGACACAAGGAAGGGCGGGCAGAGGGAGGCGAAAATATCTCCTTTCAAATCAATAAGTCGACAGGATACAGGTGCTTGTTTGTTGGTATTGGGCACAGGTCACAGAGCAAGCTGCTGGTGAGGTTCGGGCTTCATTTAAGCCCCGCAAGGCTGTGGGAAATTACACGAGAACGCCTCAGAACTGTTCGATCACGACAGCGGATTTCCAGAAACGCCAAATGTCGCCCATGGCCTGTCCAATCGCGCCAACGCTGCCACCCGGGGCTTTCGGTTTTCATTTGGATGTGTGCGCCCAGGCAAAAAAAAGCCCCGGTATCCCGGGGCCTCTGTTGCTCAGGCGTCTGCCTACGCCTGCCCAGTACGCTCGAAGCGTTTGGCCAGCAACAGGTAAGCGAAGATCCCCAGCACGCCATGGGCGGCCACGAACCAGAGTGCGTTGTGGAACGAGCCAGTGCTGGCGACCACGTAGCCGATCACCAGCGGGGTGACGATACCGGCGATATTGCCAATGCCGTTGAAGACACCGCCGCACAGGCCGACCATCTTCTTCGGTGCCACATCCGACAGCACCGCCCAGCCCACGGCCGCCAGCCCTTTGCCGAAGAAGGCCAGGGTCATCAGGGCGATGACCGCGGCGTTGCCATCCACATAATTGGCCAGCACCAGCGTGGTGGACAGCGCCATACCGATCACGAAGGGCGTCTTGCGCGCTTTGGACGGGTGCACACCACGGCGAATCAGGTAGTCGGAGACGAAGCCACCGAGAATGCCGCCGGTAAAGCCGCAGATGGCTGGCAATGCGGCGACCCAGCCGGCCTCCATGATGGTCATGCCACGGCCTTTGATCAGGTAGATCGGGAACCAGGTGATGAAGAAGTAAGTGAGCGCGGTGATGCAGTACTGGCCCATGTACACCGCCCACAGGTTACGGCTGGTGAACAGCTGGGCGACTTCGGCGCGGGTCGGTTTGCTCTTGGCCGTCTTACGTTCCTTTTCAAGGTCCACCAGGGCCCCGCCTTCGCGCATGTAATCCAGCTCGTCACGGCTTAGCCCCGGTGCGCTGTGGGGCTCGTGATACAAGCGGAACCACACCACGCTGAGCACCAGCCCCAGTACGCCCATCCAGATGAACACCTGCTCCCAGCTCAGGGTATGGGTCATCCACGCCATCAACGGTGCGAACACCACTACGGCCATGTATTGCGCGGAATTGAACAAAGCCGAGGCAGTGCCGCGCTCACGGGTGGGGAACCAGCAACTGACGATGCGCGAATTGGCCGGGAACGCTGGCGACTCCACCAACCCGAGCATGAAGCGCATAGAAAACAGCGCCACAGCCGCCGACACGCCCGCCAGGCCCAGCCAGCCGACGGTGCCTTGCAGCAGGGTGAACAGGGACCAGAGGATCAGGCTGATGCCATACACCCGGCGCGCGCCGAAGCGGTCGAGTAGCCAGCCGCCCGGCACCTGGCCCAGGGCGTAGGCCCAAGCGAAGGCGGAGAACACCATGCCCAGCATCACCGGGTCGAGGCCAAGGTCTTTGAGCACCTCGGTGCCGGTGATCGACAACGTGGCGCGGTCGGCGTAGTTGATGACGGTGATGACGAAGATCAGCGCCAGGACCAGGAAGCGATGGCGACCGATCCCGGCCCCGGCCTGCGATGCGGCGACGGCGGATTTGCTGTTCATTTGGCCCCTCTTGCTTCTCGTGGGAAGCGTTTGTTCTTGTGTGAAGGTATGGCCCGTGGGCCTTGTGTTGCCTGTGCTGCCCGCTTCGCGGCTGAACCCGCGAAGCCCTATGGCCTGCGCAGTTTCCAGCACCTGCGCACTTACCGTGGAGCGGCTTTAACCACGAAGAGGCCCTAACGCCCGGTCACGCGGTTCGGCGGCGCCTCGCCACGGAAACAGGCTTCTAGGTTGTTCAACACCATGCGGCCCATTTCCAGCCGGGTCTGCAGCGTGGCACTGCCACGATGCGGCTGCAGCGCCACCTGATTGAGGTCACGTAGCGCCGGGGGCACGTTGGGTTCGTCGACGAATACGTCCAGCCCGGCCCCGGCGATGCGCTGTTCACGCAAGGCACCCACCAGCGCCTGCTCATCCACCAGCTTGCCGCGCGCCACATTGATCAGATAACCCTGCGGCCCCAGCGCATCGAGCACCTCGGCCGTCACCAGCACCTGCCCGCCATCGGCGGACGCCGCGACCACCAGCACATCCACCGAGCGGGCCAAGGCCACCAGGTCAGGCTCATAGCGGTAGCCGCTTTCTGGCTGCTCGCGCCGCCCGTTGTAGGCAATGGCCATGTCGAATGCCGCTGCGCGCCGTGCGATGGCCTTGCCAACCTCGCCCAGGCCGACGATGCCCAGTTCGATACCACTGACCTTGCGCGCCAGGGGCAAGTTGACCGTGCCCCACAGCCCGTCGCGTACCAGCCGCTCACCTTCGCCCAGGCGGCGCAAGCTACTGATGATCAGGCCCATGGCAAGGTCGGCTACATCGGCGGTCAGCACGCCCGGCGTGGTGGTGACCTGAACGCCGCGGCCAGCCGCGTGGTGCAGGTCTACGGCGTCGGTACCGATGCCGCTGATGGCAATGATTTCAAGAGCCGGCAATTGGTCCATCAACGCATTCGACAGGCCCTTGGCGCCACCTGTGACTACGCCGCGAATGCGCGGGCCAACCTCGGCGAGCAACTGTTGCGGTTGTTCGTACTGGTACAGGCGGTGCACGTTGTAGCGGCTGACCAGCTCGGCATCGATGGCCTCTGGCACAGGCTGGGTCAGCAGTATGTCGATGGGAGGGTTGTGCATGCTGGGCTTCCGGCAGTTCGAAGACATGACTCGATGCTAGGCCCGTATTTGATACAGGTCTAATATAGATACTGGATCGAATAATTCAGGAATTGAATCATGGAGCTGCACCAACTGCGCTGTTTCGTCGCTGTCGCTGAGGAGCTGCACTTCGGCCGCGCCGCCACACGCCTGCACATGACCCAGCCCCCGCTGAGCCGGCAGATCCAATTGCTGGAGCACTCTCTTGGCGTGCTGTTGCTTGAACGCAATAACCGCCAGGCGCGGCTGACCCTGGCAGGGCAAAGTTTTTTGCAGGATGCCCGGCGCATCCTGCAGGTAGCTGAATCGGCCAGCCAGTCGGCGCGGCGTATCGCCCATGGCGAAGCAGGCAGACTGACCTTGGGCTTCACTGCCGTGGGCGCCTACAGCATGATCCCGCGCTTGCTGGTGCATGCCGGGCACACCTTGCCTGACATCGAACTGGTGCTGCGCGAACGGGTGTCTGCCACCCAGGTGCATGACCTTGAAGCGGGCCTGATCGATGTCGGCCTGGTACGCCAGGTGTTGCCAAGCGCCCGCGTGCAATACCTGCCGATCCACCGCGAACCGTTTCTCGCTGCCCTGCCCGCCGGGCACCCATTGGCGGCGCGCAAGCAACTCAGGCCAAGCGATTTCGACGGCGAGGCATTCGTGATGTACAGCGCCAGCGAGGGGCGGTACTTCCATGACCGCATTGCCAACCTGTTTGCCCAGCATGGGGTGCAGCCGCACTACCTGCATCAGTTGGGGCAGACGCATTCGATTCTGGGCCTGGTCAACGTCGGGTTGGGGTGTGCTGTGGTACCGGCTTCGGCGCAGGCGCTGCGCCTTGAACAGGTGGTGTTCAAGCCGCTGGAGGGAATGGAGCAGCAGGCTGAGATCTTCCTGGCGTTTTGCCGGGATAATCCGAACCCCGTGCTTGAGGGTTTTGTGGAGATGGCGCGGGCATTTTTCGAAGCTGGGTAGATAGCGGTGGCTTGCTCGCTGGTAAGCCGCTCCCACAGGTATGAGCCTGCGCAAAACCCATGGGAGCGGGGCCACCGGCGAACAGGCCGGCAGCCTCAACGCACCATGCAAGGCCGCTTGTTATCGAAGCGCCAGCCTGGGATCAAAAACTGCATCGCCACGCTGTCATCGCGCGCGCCCAACCCCATGTTGCGGTAGCACTCGTGCGCCTTGGCCAGTTGGTCTTCGTCCAGCTCCACGCCAAGCCCCGGCCGCGCCGGTACCCGCACATGGCCATCGACGATGCGCAGGGGGTCGCGGGTCAGGCGCTGGCCGTCTTGCCAGATCCAGTGAGTGTCGATGGCGGTGATCTCACCCGGCGCCGCCGCAGCGACCTGGGTGAACATCGCCAGCGAAATATCGAAGTGGTTGTTCGAGTGCGAGCCCCAGGTCAGGCCCCAGTCGTTGCACATCTGCGCCACGCGCACCGAGCCCTGAAGGGTCCAGAAGTGCGGGTCGGCCAAGGGGATGTCCACCGACTGCAACTGGATGGCGTGGCCCATCTGCCGCCAATCGGTCGCGATCATATTGGTGGCCGTGGGCAGGCCAGTGGCGCGGCGGAACTCGGCCATCACCTCACGGCCTGAGTAACCATTTTCCGCACCGCACGGGTCTTCGGCGTAAGCCAGCACGTGGTGTTTGTCGCGGCACAAGGCGATGGCTTCCTTGAGCGACCAGGCGCCGTTGGGGTCAAGGGTGATACGCGCTTCGGGGAAGCGTTCGGCCAGGGCGGTGACCGCTTCCATTTCCTCCTCGCCCCGTAGCACCCCACCTTTGAGCTTGAAGTCGCTGAAGCCATAGCGCTGCTTGGCGGCTTCGGCCAGGCGCACGACGGCTTCCGGGCTCAGCGCCTTTTCATGGCGCAGGCGGAACCAGTCGTCGTCGGCATCGGCTTCGTTACGGTAGGCCAGGTCGGTCTGCTGGCGGTCACCGATATAGAACAGGTAGCCCAGCATCTTCACCGCATCGCGCTGCTGGCCTTCGCCAAGCAAAGCTGCAATTGGCACGTTCAGGTGCTGGCCGAGCAGGTCGAGCAATGCCGATTCGATGGCCGTCACCGCGTGCACCGTGATGCGCAGGTCGAACGTTTGTAGGCCGCGCCCGCCGGCATCGCGGCTGTCGAAGGTCTGACGCATGGCATTGAGCACGCGCTGGTAGTGCCCGATCGGCTGGCCGACCACCAGGCTGCGAGCGTCTTCCAGCGTTTGACGGATGGCCTCGCCACCGGGCACTTCGCCCAGGCCAGTGTTGCCGGCGCTGTCACGCAGCACCACGACATTACGGGTGAAGTAAGGGCCGTGGGCGCCACTGAGGTTGAGCAGCATGCTGTCGTGGCCTGCCACGGGGATCACGCGCAGCTCTGTGACCACAGGGGTTTGGGCATGAACGGCGGGGTTGGTCTGCATATTCATCATTGTTTTCTCGCAGTGATCAGTGGGTCTGGCCCAAGGCCGAAGGTGCCTTGAGCTCGTCAGCGGGGGCGCCCTTTGGGCGAATGCGCACGAAGAATACGGCGATGGCTGCCAGCACCGAGGTCACGGCCAGGCCATACAGGCCGCCCTGGATCGACCCGGTCTGCTGCTCCAGCAGGCCGAAGGTGGTAGGGGCAACGAAGCCGCCGAGATTGCCGACCGAGTTGATCAAGGCGATCACGGCCGCAGCGATGCGTGCGTCCAAGTAGCCCTGGGGGATCGGCCAGAACAGCGACGAGGCCGACTTGAAGCCAATGGCCGCGAAGCACACCGCAACGAAGGCGAACACCGGGCCGCCGGTGGTGGACATGAACATGCCGATGGCCGCGACCACCAAGGCACCTGCCACCCACGCCTGCTGGAATTTCCAGCGCGAGGAGCCAGCGGCGAACGCGTACATGGCGATGATCGAGATCAGCCACGGGATGGAATTGAAGAAGCCGACCTGCAGGTCACTGAGGTCGCCCATGCGTTTGATGATGCTGGGCAGCCAGAAGGTGGCGGCGTAGATGGTCAGCTGAATGCAGAAGTAGATCAGGCAGAACAGCAGGATCTGGCGGTCCTTGAGCAGGCTCCAGGCCGATGGCTTCACCGCGCCGACGGCTTCACGCTCGCGTTGTTCACGGTCGATGGTCGCTTCCAGCGCCTGCTGTTCGGCCGGGCTCAGCCATTTGGCATCCTTAGGCTTTGAGTCGAGCCAGAAGAACACGAAGAAGCACAGTGCTACCGAGGCCATCCCTTCGATGAACAGCATCCACTGCCAGCCATGCATGCCCAACCCTTGGATCTGCATCAGCGCGCCGGCCAAGGGGCCGGAAATCAGCGATGCCAGGGCCGAGCCGCTGAGGAAAATGGCGATGGCTTTGCCGCGCTCGGCGGCCGGCAACCAGCGCGTGAAGTAGTAGATCACCCCAGGGAAGAAGCCCGCTTCGGCGACCCCCAGCAGAAAGCGCAGCACGTAGAACTGGGTTTCGTTCTGCACGAAGGCCATGGCAGTGGCCACCAGGCCCCAGGTGAACATGATGCGGGTCAGCCACAGCCGTGCACCGACCTTTTGCAGCAGCATGTTGGACGGCACTTCGAATAATGCATAGCCGATGAAAAACAGCCCGGCGCCGAAACCAAAAGCAGCGGCGCTGATGCCCAGGTCGCTCTCCAGGTGGGGGCGGACGAAGCCGATGTTGACGCGGTCCAGGTAGTTGACGATGAACATGATGACGAACAGCGGCAGGACATGGCGTTTGACCTTGGCCACAGCACTGGCCAAAGCGTCGCCTTCATTCCGGGCAGACGGAGCGAGGGTGTCGTTCACAGGTAGATCTCCCACTAATTGTTTTTGTGCGGGTCGAGGTTGTCTGACATGACAGTGGAACGGAGCATATGCCTCGCGAGGTTGTACGACAAGATGCCAATCATCGCGAAAATCGCTTGATACAAGCAGCTAAAAAGGTAAATTGAGTCGATCTTGTCTATAAAGGCTTGTAACGGACCTACACGCAGATGAAAAAATCCTGCAAAAAAATTTTTGCCAGGCTAACTTGTCATACAAGTTCACCTACCCCGGAAATTGCCATGGACCACGCAAAACGTAGCCACAGTCGCACCCACGACTTGGTATCGAGCCTGACCCAGCAGATTCTGTTGGGTACCTTCAAACCAGGGGACAGGTTGCCCTCGGAGAACACCCTGGTGCGTGAGCACGGGGTCAGCCGCACGGTGGTACGCGAAGCGCTATCGAAACTGCAGGCCTCAGGCCTGGTAGAGCCGCGCCATGGCATCGGAACCTTCGTGATGGAGCGCCAGGGCCCTGCAGGTTTGCGGGTGGGCGCGGAGAATGCGGCGAGCGTGCGTGACCTGCTGGAGCTGCGCATCGGCCTGGAGGGCCAGGCAGCTGCGCTGGCTGCGGTGCGCCGCAGTGACGAACAGCTGGCACGCATGCGCAAGGCGCTGGATGACTACCAGGATCGAGCGGCGGCCGGGGACAGTTGCATCGAGGCAGATCGGCGCTTTCACCTGTTGATCGCCGAAGCCACCGGCAATCTGTATTTCAGCGAGATGATGGCGCAGTTGGGCAACGGCCTGATCCCGCGTAACCGTGTGGCCCTGGCCGAACGCGCCGGGGCCAACCTGGCGCGGCATGCGTACCTGGCCAACCTTGAGCACGAGGCCATTCTCAATGCCATCCGCCGGCAAGACCCGGATGCCGCACGGGCAGCGATCTGCCTGCACCTGTCCAACAGCCGGGACCGACTACTGCCAGATTGAGTGCTGCAGTGCATCAAGCCAGGGCCCGGTCCACCAGCACCTGCAAGCGCCCCTGCGAACAACGCTCGACCCGCGCCTGAACGCCATACACCTCGGCCAGTAGCGCAGGTTGCAGCACCTGCTGGGGTGCCCCACAGGCCACTACCCTACCCTCGCGCAATACCACCAGCCAGTCGGCATGGCTGGCAGCAAGGTTGATATCATGCAACACCGCCACGGCCAACGAGCCATGCGCAACCACCCGCTCGCGCACCGCCCCCATCACCCGCAATTGGTAATGTAGATCCAGCGCACTGGTCGGCTCGTCCAGTAGCAGCACCTGGGGGTTACGGGCCAACAACTGGGCCAGCGCCACCAGTTGCCGCTGGCCACCTGACAGGCTATCGAGGGAACGCTCGGCCAGCGCTTCGATCCCCAGGTGACGCAGCGCCGCGTAGGCGCTACCTAGCAAGTCGTCTTCACCCGCCACGCGCAGCGCCGCGACAATGCTTTCCAACACCCCCAGGGCAATCCCCGGCGGCAATTGCTGGGGCATATAGGCCAAGCGTCGCGCACGCTCGGCAAAGCTCAGCCGGTTCACGTCCTGCCCATCCAGATGCAGGCTGCCAGTCATGCGCTCAAGCCCGGCAAGCGCACGCAGCAAGGTCGACTTGCCCGCACCGTTCGGCCCGACCAGCGCCACCAGGCTACCGGCCGGCAGTGCCGGCAGGCTCACCCCGTGCAGGATCTGCCGCGCACCATAGGCGACCGCCACGTCCTCGATCAGCAAGCTCACAGTTTTCGCCCCCGACGGAACACCAGCAGCACGAACACCGGCACCCCGACCAGTGCCGTCACGATGCCTACCGGCACGATCACACCAGGCAGGATCAACTTGCTGGCAAGCGACGACAGCGACAGCATCAGCGCCCCTACCAGCGCACTGGCCGGCAGCAGAAACCGTTGATCCTCGCCCACCAACAGGCGCGCTATGTGTGGCCCGACCAGGCCGACAAAACCAATGGTGCCGACGAACGCCACCGCCGTGGCCGACAGCAGGCTGATACGCAGCAGCGAAGCAAAGCGCAGGCGCCGGGTATCCACGCCAAAGCTGCGCGCGCGGTCCTCACCCATGCGCAGCAAGGTCATGGCCGGGGCTGCACGCAGCGAGAACGGCAGTAGCACCGCCAGCACCAAGGCCAGAATGCCCAGTTTCTGCCAGTCGGCCCGGGCTACGCTGCCCAAGGTCCAGAACACCAGCTGCTGCAACACGTCTTCGGTGGCCAGCAACTGCAGCAGCGAAACCAGCGCATTGCAGCTGAATACCAGGGCGATACCGAACAGCACCAGGCTCTCTACACCGGCACCGCGCAAACGTGACATGGCCTGCAGCAGCACCACCGACAGGCAGGCGAAGGCGAAAGCCATCAGCGTCACCTGCGCGCTCGGCGCCAGCCAGGTGATAGCCAATGGATAGGCAATCGCCAACGATGCTCCAAGCGCTGCCGCCGACGACACGCCAAGGGTGAAGGGGCTGGCCAGCGGGTTATCGAGGATCGCCTGCATTTCGGCACCTGCCAGGGCCAAGGCTGCGCCCACCAGCACGGCCATCAGCGAGTACGGCAGGCGCACGTTCCAGATGATCACCCGTTCGGTTGCGCTCAGCGTGGCCGGGTCGAGCATGCCATGCAGCAGTTGCCCAAGGCCCATGCCCGACGCACCGCTGGCCAGATCGCACAGCACCGACAGCAGCAACAGCAGTGCCAACGCCAACACCAGCAAGGCCCGCCGCCACAGCAGACGACGGTAGTGCCAGGCGGCGCGCGCCGCACCGTCATGAGCCAACGCGGTCACTTGGCGTCGACCCAGTACTGGCCGTCCAGGCCTACTTTGAGCATTTGATTGATTTCGCCCAGGGTGGCCTGCGGGTCGATGTCTTTGAAGTGCTCAGGGTGCACCCACTTGGCCATGGCTTCGATCGCAAGGATGTTGAAGGGCGAGTTGTAAAAGTCATGCCAAAGGCCGTGAGCCTGCCCCGCCTGGATGGGCCGAAGCGGCGCGAACTCGGGCCGGGCAGTGATCTTCGCCAGGCTCTGGCGAGCGGTTTCAAGCGAGACACCTGCCCCAAGCAGCACGCCCGGTGCGCGGTTGCCGGTGGCGATGTAGACATCAGGGTCGGCCTGCAGCACATATTCGACGCTGACATCCCCAAGGGCCCCCGGCACTGCATCGGCACCGATGTTATGCCCGCCGACCGCTTCGATCACGCTACCCAAGCCGCTTTTGCCAGTGGTATGACCCGGCGCCTGCCAAACACCTGGCAGCAACTCCAGGAACACCTTCGGCCGCTGGTCAGCCGCCAGCGTCGCCACGCGCTCGTTGATGCGCGCAAGGTGGCGCTCATACAGGCTCAGGTAAGCCTGTGCCTGCTGTTCACGCCCCAACAATGTGCCTAGCGCTTGCATGCTGACCCGCGTGTTGCGGATCGGGTGCACGCGGAAGTCGATGAACAGCACCGGGATTCCAGCCTTCTCCAGCAAGTCGGCCACCGGGCTGTGCTGGGTCGGGCCTTCGCCGGCGATGCTGAAGATCGCAAGGTCCGGCTTGAGCGCAAGAATCTGCTCGGCGCTGACGCTCTGCTCAGAGGCCTGCCCGATCAAGGGCAGTTTGGCGACCTGGGGGTATTGCTTGGCGTAAACCTCATAGGTATGCGGGTCGAGCAGGCGCATATCGTTCTGCCAGCCCACCACCCGCTGGAACGGGTTGTCGCGGTCGAGCAGCGCCAAGGCGAAGAACAGCCGCCCTTCACCCAGCACGATGCGCTGCGGGCGGTGGTCGACTTCAACCTTGCGCCCAAGCACATCGGTGACCTCCAGCGCGTGGGCGGTGCGGGCGGTACCCGCTAGGGCAGCCAGCAACAACAGCGCCAGCAGCAGGCGCTGGGGTGATAGGCAAAGGCGGTACATCGGGGGAATCCTCTTGTGGAGAATCAGTCGCATCTGGTCCGGCGCATTCTAGCCAGCCGCCTTCCCCTGCCGATGTACGCAAATGTAGTGGCTTGTCCAAGCCTCGTTACAGTTCTACCAAGTCAGGCAAATCTTGCCGAAATGCCGGTTGCTCTCTTGGTAGCGAAACGCATCGACGATCTGTTCCAGCTCGAAGTGCTTGTCCACCACTGGTCGCAAACCATTGGCATCGATCGCCCGGATCATCGCCTGCTGCTGCGCGCGGCTGCCCACCAGCACACCTTGCAGGCGGATCTGCCGCACCAGCGCTTGTACCAGCGGCAGTTGCCCGGCCACGCCGGTAAGGATGCCGATCAGCGACACATGCCCGCCAATGCGCGCGGCGATCATCGACTGCTCGAGCGTTGCCGGGCCGCCTACTTCGATGACGTGATCGACCCCGCGATTGCCGGTGAGCGCACGGACTTTTTCGCCCCATTCTGGGGTACGTTGATAGTTGATCAGGTGGTCGGCGCCGAGGGCTTTGAGGCGTTCGAGCTTGGCGTCGCTGGATGATGTAGCGATGACCGTGGCACCTGCCAGCTTGGCAAACTGCAGGGCGAAGATCGAAACGCCCCCCGTGCCCTGCACCAGCACCGTATCGCCAGGCTTGAGGTGGTCATCGCCCATGAGCGCACGCCAGGCGGTAAGGCCGGCGGTGGTCAATGTTGCCGCCTCGGCATGGCTGAAACCCCGAGGCGCCAAGGTGAAAGAGGTTGCCGCAGCGGTGACCTGCTGCCGGGCATAGCCATCGATGCCGTCGCCGGGCACACGGGCAAAACCTTCGACATTGGCTTGGCCGTCGAGCCAGTCGGGGAAGAATGTACTGACGACGCTGTCGCCAACTTTGAACTCGCTTACACCCGCGCCAACCGCTACCACCTCGCCGGCCCCGTCGGCCATGGGGATACGCCGCTCGCTCGGGCCCCACATGCCGCTCACCACAGCGAAATCGTGGTAGTTGAGGGAACTGGCCTGCAGCCGCACGGTGATTTCACCGGTATTGGGCGCCGGGGCTTCGCAGGTGCCGACTTCGACCTTGTCGTAGCCGCCGCCGGGTTGCACAAAAATGGCTTTACTGGTCATGACCAAGGCTCCATTGCCAATAAGGATTGGCGTTCAGCATAGCCAGTGCAGACTTACCTGTGCCGGCCTCTTCGCAGGTGAACCCGGCCCCACAGGGCCAGCTCGAACCCGCGAAGAGCCCTGCACGAACAACAGACAGTTCAGCCCAGCATCATCCGCAGTGCCCGGCAATCGGCCGCGTGCCAATCCACCAGCTCAGGCCATGGGTTGTCTGGCAGGTTCACCAGCACCGTGCGCGCACCCGCAGCCCGCCCGCAGTCCAAATCGAAGCGGTAGTCGCCGACCATCACCATTTCCTGGGGCGCCACGCCCCAGCCCTTGGCAATTTTCAGCAGCCCATCGGGGCTCGGCTTGGGCTGTGCCTCATCGCGCCCGAGAATGTGCTCGACATCGAAGCAGTCAGCCAGGCCAATGGCCTGCAGCGTCACATGGGCCAGCTCCCTCGCATTGCGGGTCAGAATACCAAGGCGGCAGCCGCGTTCGGCCAGCTCGCGTACCAGCTCCACCGCCCCGGTAGCCGCTGTCGAATCGACCGCCAACTGCCGTTCGTGCTCCAGCAGCCACGCATGCTTTTGCGCCGCCTGCGCCGCTGGCAGCGCCGCCAGGTGGGTGAGGATGTCGTCCTCGGCCGGAATGTCCAGGGCTACACGGATCGCCGCGAAGTCGTGCACCGCTACGGTGAGGGTGCCGTCCATGTCGAACACCCAGTTGCGAATCTCGCTCAGGCTCATGCCCAGTCCTTCCGATGACGGATCAAGCCTTCCTGGGTGGACGACGCCACCAACTGGCCTGCGCGGTTGAAGATGCTACCGCGGCAGAAGCCACGGGCATTGCCGGCCCACGGGCTGTCTGTGGCATACAGCAGCCACTCGTCGGCACGCAGGTTGCGGTGGAACCACAGCGAGTGGTCGAGGCTGGCGATCTGCATGTCGCGCTGCCACACCGACTTGCCGTGGGGCAGCAGCGAGGTGGTCAACAGACCGAAGTCGGAGGCATACGCCAGCAGGTATTTATGCAGCGCGGGCACGTCAGGAAGGCTGCCGTCGGCGCGGAACCAGGCGTACTTGACCGGGTCGCCGGGTTTTGGGTTGAACGGGTCACGCTCGCTCACCGGGCGGATCTCGATCGGTTTGGCGCACAGCACCTTGTCGCGGATGCGCTCGGGCAGCTTGTCGGCATGGGCGCTGGCCAGCTCCACTTCGGTCGCGAGGTTTTCCGGGCCCACCACATCGGGCATCTGCACCTGATGCTCGAAGCCTTCTTCGTCATACTGGAACGACGCACTGCAGGTGAAAATCGGCTGGCCCTTCTGGATCGCCGTCACCCGCCGGGTGCTGAAACTGCCGCCATCGCGCACGCGGTCGACCGAGTACACCACAGGCAGGCTTGCATCGCCTGGGCGCAGGAAGTAACCGTGCAGCGAGTGCACATGGCGTGCATCCTCGACCGTCTGGCTGGCAGCCGACAGTGACTGGCCCAATACCTGGCCGCCGTACAGTTGGCGGAAGCCCAGGTCCTGGCTGCGGCCACGGAACAGGTTTTCCTCGATCGGCTCGAGGCTCAACAGGTCGACCAAGTCGTCCAACACGTGACTCATCGGGGGGTTCTCCTTGTAGGAACGAGCCTTGCTCGCGATGCTCGGTTTCACAGGCGCTGAACGTTTTCGGCGAGCACCTTACAGTCGGCAAATGATACAGGCTTTGCTATAGATACCGCGCATGGCCAGTCATTCCGTTCGCAGCGTCTGCTCCCAATGCGCACGGTCGATGCGGTACAGCACATGGGGGCGCAAAGGGTGGCCGATGGGCAACCGCGGGTGTTCGAAGCTGCCGTTGACATCTTCGATCATACCGATGGCCTGCATGACTTTCTGCGACGGCAAATTGCTCTTGCTGGTGAACGACACCACCTCTTCCACGCGCAACTGGGCGAAAGCGCAGCGCAGGCAGGTCCACGCAGCCTCGCTGGCAAACCCCAGCCCCCAGTGGCGCCGCGCCAGACGCCAGCCGATCTCCACAGCCGGGGCGAAGGGCGCATCGAAATTGACATTCAACAGCCCCGTCATGCCGATAAACGCGCCGCTGTCCTTGCGCTCCAAGGCCCACAGGCCAAAGCCGTATTCGTTGAAGTGCCCGCGAACCCTGCCGATCAACGCAGCAGCTTCCAGGCGCGTCATCGGCGCCGGGAAATAGCGCATCACCTGGGGGTCGGCACACATCGCGGCGAACTCGCGCAGGTCATCATCGTGCCATTGGCGCAACACCAGCCGTGCGCTTTCCAGTTCGAGAATGGGGGTCATCGGGGTTGCTCCGGTTTTGCCGTGCTGCAGTTTAGAGCGTAGGCGCCGACGCGGGTTTCACCCAGCCCTTAACGGCCAAATGCAATTTTCACACGCCCTTCACCGCCTCCCGACAGGGCGCTTGCCAGGATGCCGCCATCACTGCCGCGCAAGGTACGGCCCTATCAATGGAGCAGCACATGCTATCGAGCAATACCCTGGGGCATGCAGCCATCCATGCCCGGCGCCAACGGCGCCTGTCTCGCAAATCTCTCGGAGCCGCCCTTGGCCTGTGCATGTTCGTGGCGGCGTTGACCACCTGGCTGGCGACGAGGACGCACATCGTGGACCTTGGCAATGAGCAACACCTGACCGACAGTGGCCTGCTGCAGGACTGGGCCGAGGGCGCAGTGATCGTGATGATTCGCCACGCCGAACGCTGCGACAGCGCACCGGGCCCGTGCCTGGACGACCCTACCGGCATCACAGTGGCCGGCAGCCAGGCCGCTGGCCAAGTTGGCCTGGGGCTGCTGCAACTGGGCCTGAACGATGCCGACATGCTCAGCAGCCCAAAACTGCGCACTCGGCAAACCGCCCACTTCATCCTGGGCCAGGCGGTGGCCACCGAGGACTGGCTGGAACGGTGCGACAAGCAGTTCGCCAGCGAAGCGCTGGCCCGTAAACGCCCCGGTCATAACCTGGTACTGGTGACCCACAATGGCTGCATCGACCACTTCGCCCGTGATCAGGGGGTGCCCGGTGGCGAACGTGAAAGCGGCTACGCCACTGCCTTGTTCGTATCGGTGGATGGCAAGGGCAAAGCGCGCATACTCGGGCGCCTGAATCCGCCCGCCTGGCAACGGGTATTGGCCAGCGCAGGGCGATGACAGGTGAACCATGCGGGTGACCATCATGCGTTATTCAGCACCCAACAGTGCGGCAGGCCAGCCCACCGGCTGGCCACTGCGACACTTACAAGGAGCGGGCCGTCATTCACCATTGACGGTATAGGTGAGAGGACGCTCGGCAGGGCTGAGGTCGGCGCTTTTTATGATTCTCCCATCATAAATAATCGCCACCTGTAGTGGTTTGCTAGAAGCCCTGACGTTGACATGGAATTTATTCATCACCTTGGCACTTAGACGGTAGCTTGGCAACTCAAACGTCGAAACGCGCCCTTCTGAAGTTAATCGGAGCTGCCAGACCTTGACTCTACGCGTTGCCTCATCAGGTTCATAAACGTAACCGTAGGCGCCGTGCAGGGCCGGATAAATGTAGGCAGGCAATATATTTTCAGGGTCATAATAGCCAATAACTGTTGTTACCGGTACGCCATGAGCATGCGGCTTTTGCGCGACGGCTTTGTCCACAAACTGGGGACGCTCTCGCCACACGGAACCATCGGATTCATAATACTTCTTCATGCCCCTAGAAATTGGCACAATGAGTCCGTTGATATTCAAATTGGTCGGGTAACTGGCGGCATGATCTATCTGCAGTATGCGCCCCTTATTCGAGGCGGCCGCTGGCGGCACATAAATATTATCCGCCCAATCGCCGTCACGCATAGCGATACCAAGCACCCGGTACCTGTCCAGCAAGCTAGCCAGTCGCGCCTGGCCAAGGTCATCATTACTGGCAGTAACTCGGGACATACTTGCGTCCAGAAACTTTGCTTCAACCCAGCTAGCACCTTCGGCCACGTAGATCTTTGAAAATCCTCGCCCAATGGTCACGTTTTGGCCATTGATCCTTAACTCCGTGTCGTAGCCAGCATTGTGTTCGACACTGAATAGACTCCGCGAATGAGGAGTTGCAGGCGGCACCACGATACGCGGCGCCCAATCCCCGTCGCTCATACGAACTTTCACCATGAACCCCGGCCACAACCGCAGGGCAATATTGAGTTCACTGAGATCATCATTGCTCAGCACAACGTGGTCCATCACATCAACACTATTGACGTAAGCCTCCATACTGTGGGTAGCCGGGTCCCATTTACGGAAACCTGTCGGTGAGTCTTCCGAAAATACGGCTTTGCTTTCCATAAACTGCTGAATACGCGTCGCCACATAGGGCGTGTGCAATGTGAAGCGGTTCAGCGAGCCCATAGGGTACCCACCGGCCATCGCGTCGGACCCAAAGCGGCGACCAAAAAACGGCGCTTGACATTGGCCCTCCAGACAGTTTTCTTCATGGGTAACTTCGGGGGCAAAATTCGGTATGAATCGGTTAAGATCCATGTCCCAACCCCAGGTGGAATTCGGCGCATGCGCCGGCCGATGGATTGAGCCGTCGAACTCGCCTGGGTAGTGGCCGAGCGAATAGTTGTGCCCAAACTCATGGCTTAGTTCATTGCCTAACGACGCATCAAGCGTAACCATACTGCCACCGCCAGAGAGGCCATGCACTACAACACCATTGGCGTACTTACCGCGACTATTGTGCGCGGTGAGCTGAGCGGCGGTATAAGGCGACCATTGGTTGTCACCAGGTGAAGTGTGAATCCCGTAGTTGGCATGGTTCATACCCAGTGATACTAAAATCTTGCCAGTTTGTTCGCGCATGGTGCCGTTGTGGGCGTCTCCATGACTCGGGTCGAAATCGGTTAGCAACGTGCCATCAGGCAACATGACTTCCGTCAGATGCAACGCTTGGTAATCGCTGACGACCATTCGAGCCACTGGAATATTTTGATAATACTCCCGGTGAGCACCGGGGGTGGTCGCGAAAGCATATTGGTTTCTAGGCGGGGTGAGCATCCCAATGTCGATTGTATTGACCAACAGCTCCGAAGCCCCCCCGACCTTTATGTTATCTAGTACCCCAGAAACCCCACCGGCATAAAAATGGATGCTCATGCCTGGGCGAACCCATGACGCAGGCATGACTTCACTCCAAGCATCTTCGGAGTATGTTAACACCCGATTATCAAACGCTACTGAGTTAGCCCAGCGGCCCTCAACAGCACAAAACTTAACACATGCTCCCTTCAAAACAGGCAATGCCTCGCCATCGCAATACACGGTGATAGCATGCTGCGTTTTGTTATTCACAAGCACACTGCGTAATTTACCTGAGCCAACGGCCGGTAAGTGCATTTCAGGCAGCCATGCATGATCAGAAAGTTGAACCTCTACTCGTTCATAGCTGTCCGAAAGCGCGTGCCGTTCTGCAACTTGCACCTGACTGAACCCGTCCAGCTCCTCTTGGCTGTCGACGGTATGGACTGGCGAAGACAAGACCGCATCATCATCGTTTTCAAATACACCATCGCTGTGATAGATAGTGTTAGGTAGAAGGTTAGGTGCCCGCATGTGCAGAGTACCTACAGGCTTTGATTGCTCATCATACACATAGGCCAGCACTTCCTCGGCAGGGCGAAACAACTCAATCATCACAAGCGTCTTGCGGCGAGAAACCAAATGCGGTTGTTGATCACCTGATTTGGGGGTTACAGGAATCACTTGACTTTGCGCGAACCTGACACTGCCCTGCAGCGCTCCGCGCAGGTCATTGACACGTTCATCCGTATTGAATACCTGGCTTAGTTTCCGAAATACCACCGTATCATTCACATGTTCGACATAAAACCGTCGAGCTAAACTTCCTGTATTCACTGACTTTGGCACTACACCCAAGGTGGTGGCTTGAAGCTCCACAGGAATGTACATATTCATAATCGTGACCGAGCCGTCTACATGGCTATCCAGCACGAGGCTTTGCCACGTGTTCCCTTTGTACTCGGACAGCCAAACTCCCGTCTCTGACATTGTCACTGCAGTATTGTGATCAGCCGCTGTACGGATACCAATCGACCCATCGCCCTGATTTTGAATTCTAAATCGCTGGGAGAGGGATCCTATGTAAGGCCTAAGCACAAGCTCGCCGTTAACCACTGTCAACACTGACTCATCACTCATAGGACCCTCTCTCATTCAATGGTGAATGGGCGCCGATTTAATAACCTTACTCAAAAACAGGCATGCTGCTTTCTTTACAAGGCAGTTTCAATCGCCACCGGAACGCAATTTAATCAAAGTGACCGCATTTAAATCCCCGACTTCGGCCAGGCTGATCGTTGGCGTATTATCGAGGCGCAGGTATAAAAGCGATACTGACAAAATTGCTAGGCGCCTTCGTGCTTTTACCTGGACTCACCGCCAATCAAGCAGCACAAACGCCCCGCTCATGGCAACATAAGCGCTGACCCCAATCGCGAACTCCCCATGCCGTTGCCGCTGATCTACCACGAAGACTACAGCCCGGAATTCCCCGCCGAGCATCGCTTCCCCATGGACAAGTTCCGCCTGCTGCACGATCACCTGGTCGAAAGCGGGTTGACTACCGACCAAGCCCTGCTGCGCCCGGATATCTGCCCCAACGATATCCTTGCCCTGGCCCACGACCGCGGTTACATCGAGCGCTACATGAGCGGTGAGCTGTCGCGCGAAGACCAACGCCGCCTCGGCCTGCCCTGGAGCGAGGCACTGGCCCGGCGCACGGTGCGGGCGGTTGGCGGCTCGCTACTGACCGCCGAAATGGCGCTGCAGCACGGCATCGCCTGCCATCTGGCCGGTGGCACCCACCATGCGCACTACGACTACCCGGCGGGCTTCTGCATCTTCAATGACCTGGCGGTGATCAGCCGCTACCTGCTCGAGGCCGGCCGTGTACATCGGGTGCTGATCTTCGACTGCGATGTGCACCAAGGCGATGGCACTGCCCGCATCCTCCATGACACGCCTGAGGCCATTACCGTGTCACTGCACTGCGAGCAGAACTTTCCAGCACGCAAGGCCCACAGCGACTGGGACATTCCCTTGCCTAGGGGCATGGGCGACAACGCTTACCTGAACGTGGTGGAAGATGCGCTGAACTACCTCCTGCCGCTGTATCAGCCCGATCTGGTGCTGTATGACGCGGGTGTGGATGTGCACAAGGACGATGCGCTGGGTTACCTGCAACTGACCGACGCCGGCCTGGCCGCGCGGGACGAAAAGGTAATGCGCCACTGCCTGGGCCGCGATATTCCGGTGGTCGGCGTGATCGGTGGAGGCTACAGCAAGGACCGCGAAGCCCTGGCCAAGCGTCATGGCATTCTTCACCATAGCGCGGCGCGGGTGATGGGTTGTTCACAATGACTGTGGAACCGCTTGTGGATAACCTGCGGGAAAGGCGCTGCAGCCCTTTAGTGGCCTGGCCTGCAGAGCACTGATTATTTTTTGACCAGTGCTCAAGCGCCCCGTGCTGCGCTAAACTACGCGGCCTTTTCCACAAGCTGCTGCCCACCATGCCCGAATTGTCCCCTGCATCCCCTCCCCTGGCCGTTGTCATCGGTGGCGGCCCCGCTGGCCTGATGGCTGCAGAAGCCATGGCCCAGTCAGGCCTGGCAGTAGAGGTGTTCGATGCCATGCCTTCGGTGGGCCGCAAGTTCCTGCTGGCGGGTGTGGGAGGTATGAACATCACCCACTCGGAAGCTTATCCACAGTTCGTTTCGCGCTATGGCGAGCGTGAAGGCCAAATCGACGGGCTGCTGCGCGACTTCGATGCCGATGCCCTGTGCCGCTGGATTCACGGGCTAGGTGTCGACACCTTCGTCGGTACTTCGGGTCGGGTGTTCCCCACCGACATGAAGGCTGCCCCGCTGCTGCGCGCCTGGCTCAAGCGCCTGCGCGATCAGGGCGTGGTTATCCACACCCGCCACCGTTGGCTGGGTTGGAATTCGGACGGGAGCTTGCGGATCGCTTATCCACAGGGGGAATTGCGGGTCGAAGCCAACGTAGTTGTACTAGCCCTGGGTGGCGCCAGCTGGGCGAGGCTCGGTTCGGACGGCGCCTGGCAGCCGGTGTTGGCGGAGCGTGCTGTGGATATCTCGCCCTTGCGGCCTAGCAACTGTGGGTTCGAAGTGGCAGGCTGGAGCGCCGTGCTTGTGGATAAATTCGCAGGCGCGCCGCTCAAGAACGTCGCGTTGAGCGTGCCTGGCATGGCGCCGCGCAAAGGCGAGTTCATTCTCACTGCGCAAGGCGTTGAAGGCAGCCTGGTATACGCCTGGTCGGCACCGTTGCGCCAGGCGATCGAACAACAAGGCCAGGCTTGTCTGTTGCTTGACCTGCTACCGGACAAGCCTGTGGAAAAAATCGCCCAGGCGCTGGCCAAGCCTCGTGGCTCAAGGTCGATGGCCAAGCACCTGCACAGCCAGTTGGGAATCGACGGGGTAAAGGCTGGGCTGTTACGCGAGCTGACTGACCAGGCGACCTTCGCGCAGCCGCAGGCACTGGCACAAGCGATCAAGGCCTTGCCGATCACCCTGGTACGCACACGGCCGCTGGACGAAGCCATCAGCAGTGCCGGTGGTGTGCGTTTCGAGGGGCTGGACGAAGGGTTGATGGTGCGCGCACTGCCGGGTGTGTTCTGTGCCGGCGAGATGCTGGACTGGGAGGCACCGACCGGGGGGTATCTGCTGACGGCGTGTTTCGCCAGTGGGCTAAAGGCCGGACGCGCTGCTGCAAGCTGGCTGAAAGCCCAGAGTTGAACGCAGTTGACTTGCGGGAGGGGCTTAGCCGCGAACACGGGCGCAGCCCGTGCCATCCACCGCGGCGACTTTTTTGCGGATAAACCCGCTCCCAATGGGCCTGCTTAGGGTTTGCGCTTGCGTGGCCCGCTGTTGAAACTCGGTACCTTGCGCACTGCCTTCACCGAAGGCTCCGCCGGCCCCGACTCGGTACTGTCCGTCCAACGTCCCAACCCCCGTTTAGCGCTGTTCTCTTTCGGCTTCTTGGGTTTTTTCGGTTTCTTGATCACCTGGCCACTGGCATCGGTCATCGGTACCCGGTGCTCGGGGATGAAGTCAGGCTCCTCATGGCGCGGCAGGGTCTGCCGGGTCAGCACTTCGATGGCCGACAGCATCTGCACTTCATCGGCGCACACCAGGGAAATCGCCTCGCCTTTGTTACCGGCGCGGCCGGTACGGCCGATCCGGTGCACATAGTCCTCGGCCACAATGGGCAGGTCGAGGTTGACCACCAACGGCAGGTCGTCGATATCCAAGCCACGGGCGGCGACGTCGGTCGCCACCAGCACCTGCACCTCCCGCGCTTTGAAGCTGTCCAGCGCGCGCTGCCGGGTGGCCTGCGGGCGGTCGCCGTGGATACCGTCGGCATTCACGCCTTCGGCCAACAAGCGCTCGACCAGTTGATCGACACCGTTACGGGTTTTGGCGAACACCAGCACTTGCTTCCAGCGCTGCTTGCGCAGCAGGTGCATGAACAAATCCGCCTTGCGCTTCTTGTCCACCGGCACCAGCCACTGCTTGACCGTGGTTGCCGCAGCGTTGCGCGGGCTGACTTCGATACTCAGCGGGTCGTTCAAAGCCAGGCCCGCGAGCAGACGGATCTGCTCGGAGAAGGTGGCAGAGAACAACAGCGTCTGACGCTTGCGCGGCAAGGCGGCGTAGACCGATTGCAGCTCCTCGGCAAAGCCGAGGTCGAGCATGCGGTCGGCCTCGTCGAGCACCAGCGTTTGCACCTGGTTGAACTTCACCGCGTTCTGACGGAACAGGTCGAGCAAACGGCCGGGGGTAGCCACCAGCAGGTCGACGCCACGGCGCAGGCGCATCATCTGCGGGTTGATGCTCACCCCGCCATACACCGCATAGGTGCTCAGCGGCAGGTTTTCGGCATATTCGCGCACGTTGTTGTGCACCTGCTCGGCCAGCTCGCGGGTCGGCACCAGCACCAGGGCGCGGATCGAATTACTGGCGACCTTCTCACCTTCCAGGGCCAGGCGCTGCAGCACAGGCAACGCGAAGCCGGCTGTTTTGCCGGTGCCGGTCTGGGCTGCGGCCATCAGGTCACGGCCTGCCAGCACGGCAGGGATGGCCTTGGCCTGGACCGGGGTGGGCGTGGTGTAGTCGAGCTGCTGCAAGGTACGCAGCAAGGGTTCGATCAGGCCGAGTTTGGCGAAATTCATGGCAATACCGTCAGAGGGGGTTCAGCGAAGGCGGCAAGTTTACCGCATCCCCTCGGGCTACTTGCAGATTTCGCCTTTTAACGGCGGCTGCGGTGCCTTGCGCCATTGCGGCAGGCCAATCAGCACCACAGCGCCGATGATCACCGCCATGGCCAGGCATTCCTCGGTGCCGATCTGTTCACCGGCAAACACGATGCCCAACAACACGGCTACTGCAGGGTTGACGTAGGCATAGCTGGTGGCAGCTGCTGGGCGCACGTTCTTGAGCAGGTACATGTAGGCACTGAAGGCAAGAATCGAACCGAACAGCACCAGGTAGGCCAGCGCAGCCCAACCGGCCGCAGTGGGCATGTGCGTCATGCGCTCACCGGACAGCACGCTGCCGATCAACAACACCGCGCCACCCACCAACATCTCGGCGGCACTGGCCATGGGGCCCTGAGGTAAGGGCAGGCTTTTGCTCCACACCGAACCGAACGCCCAGGACGCTGCTGCGAACAGCACCAGCGCCGCACCCACCGGGCTGGCTTGCAGGTTCGAGCCCAGGTTGAGCAGAGCGATGCCCAGCAGCCCGAGCATGATCCCGGCCCATTCCAACCGCGAGTTGCGATGGCCGAACAGCAAGCCGAAAAGCAAGGTGAACAGCGGCACAGTAGCCACCGCCAACGCCGCTACGCCCGAGGCCACACCGGCATGCTCGGCCACGGTCACCCCGCCGTTGCCACAACTGAGCAGCAGAAACCCGATGGCACCTGCCGCTCGCCATTGCGGCCAAGTCGGCGCCGGCACCCCGCGCCAACGCAAAAAGCCATACAGCAGGCTGCCCGCGATCAAAAAGCGCACCCCCGCCATCAGCATCGGTGGCCATGACTCGACACCAATGCGGATGAACAAATAGGTGGAACCCCAGACCAGGTAAAGGGCCAGAAAGGCCCCAACGAGCAATAGTGGAAAGCGACGGGAGGCAGGCATGGCAGACAACTCAGAAATCCGTTTTCGGGCGACCGAGTTTAGGGCTGCGTGCAATGGAAGATAAGTTACAAATCAGTGCGAAATTAGCGGCACACTTTCGTACCGCCAGTCACACAAGCTTGGCCAACGCTTCACGCATTTTCGCTGCGGGTGTCTTCTGCAACCGGCACAGCAGCTGGTGGGAAAGCTGCTGGACCCCATGGGCCTGACGCAACACACCTGCCAGATGTTGCAGCAGGTTGGCCGCCATCTCGGCATCGGCCATGGCCCGGTGCGCAGTACCGGTGTTCGGCAGCCCAGCCCAACGGGTCAGGGTACCCAGCTTGTGGTTGGGCGCCGCCGGCAGCAGGCGCCGCGAGAGCAGCAGGGAACAGGCGAAGGGCTGCTGACGGCTGCGGCCAATGCGGCCCAGTTCGTAGTCCCAGAACTTCTGGTCGAAAGCGGCGTTGTGGGCCAACAGCGGCGTTTCCCCAACGAATTCGGCGACCTCGTTCATCACCTGGTCCACAGGTGGCGCACTGCGCAGCATGCTAGTGGTGATGCCGGTCAGCCCGGCGACGAAGGCCGGCACCGGTACGCCAGCGTTCATCAGGCTCTGATAACGCTCGACGATCCGCCCGCGTTCGAGCATCACCACCGCCACTTCAGTGGCACGGCAGCCGGCACCGGGGGAGATGCCCGTTGTTTCAAAGTCGATGACCGCAATACGTTCCATAAAAAAACCTTAGTGCTTGAGCAACAGCGCGCCCTCGATAGGCACATAGCGGGTGGCAGCGCGAATCAGCGACAACGCCGTGAGGCCAGGCACGCCATACACCACTGCCTCGGTACCATGGCGCTGGATGACCCGTTCCAGCAACAGGTCGAAATCACCATCCCCCGAGGCCAATACCACTTGGTCGACCCGGCTGGCCGCATCGATCACATCCAGGGTGATGCCCACGTCCCAATCGCCTTTGGCAGAGCCATCACTGCGTTGGATGAACGGTTTCAGGCGTACGTCGAACCCCAGGTTGCGCAGGATCTGCTGAAATTGCTGCTGCTTGCTGTCACCCCGGTCGATGGCATAAGCCACGGCCTCGACGATCTCGCCTTCACGGCTGACGTCCTTCCACAGTGCGGTGTAGTTGAAGTGGCAGCCATGGGCCTGGCGCACGGTGTAGTAGAGGTTCTGCACATCGGCGAACAGCGCGATCTTTTTCACCACATACCCTCGACATGAAAAGGGGCGCAGAGCGCCCCTCGAATTGCCGCCAGTATGCCAGAGCGATCAGACGAAGGTATCGTCGTCCGAGAAGAAGCCACCGTCATCGTTGCCGTAGTCACTATCGGCCCAACCGCCTTGGTCGTTGTTCCAGTCACTGTTGTCGGCGACCTGCTGTTGCCCGCCCTGGTCGTTCCAGCCGCCGCTGTCGCTGGCCGGGGTCGGCTCTTCTTTGATCACCTCGACCACTTCCTCAGGCTGCGAGTGGTGGTTGAACAGGCTGCTGATGCCTTGTGCCAGCAACACGCCACCGGCAACCCCAGCAGCGGTCTGCATCGCGCCACCCAGGAAGCTACTGGCGCCACTACGGGCCGGCGCCGCGCCGAAGCCTGGAGGTTGCGCCTGAGCCTGTGGTTGCTGTTGCGCCGCAGAGAAGCCTGGCGCACTTGGCTCGCGCCAACCGCCGCCGGAGGCGACCGGCGTGCTAGGGCGCTGCGGCTGATTCGGCTCTGGCGTGCGCGCGCCAGCACCGAAGATGCTGGAAAGGAAACCGCCGCCATTGCCGCTACTCGCCCGCGTGGCCTCAAGCTGTGCCCGGGCCTGCTTGAGCTCGGCTTCCAGTTGTTTGTTCTGCTCGTCCAGGCGCTTGAGCGCCGCCTCCTGAACCAGAATCGCCTGGGCCATGTAGTAAGGCGCCGCCGGCTGCTGGCGCACATGCTCCTCGATCCGCGCCTGCGCCTGGGCATCACGCGGCTGGCTGGGGTCTTCGGCTTGCTTGATGCGGCCGAACAAGCCGTCGATCAGAGTTTGTTCATCAGTGTTCATTGGGCTACCTCGTGGGGTGAGCAGGACATCGGACATGCCAAAGATGGGGCGCACGGGCCGCAGATTCAATCATCGTACGGGTGAAACTTTTTTCAGCCAACGACCGCTCTAGGCTAAAGTTAGGCCCCAGCTTTTACTGCCGTGCGATGTTGACTGATGAATCCGCTGAGCGTTCTACGCGACTCCCTGTACTTCTTCCGCCGTCACCTGGCCAGCATCATCCCGCTGTGCCTGCCGCTGGTGGTGCTCGAGGCCTTGGCCACCGAACTGCTGTATCGCCAGTTGGGTGATCAGGCCTCTGCCGCCTACGGCATGCTGATCAGCCTGTTGTTCTACCCGCTCTACAGCGCGGCGCTGATCCTTTACCTGGATACCCGCAGCAACGGCCAGCCAATCCCCAAACGCGACCTGTTCGCCCGCGCCGTGCAACTGTGGCCGCAACTGGCGTTGTTGGTATTGATCAGTTCGCTGCTGATCATGGCCGGCCTGGCCCTGCTGGTGTTCCCCGGCGTATGGATCATGATCAACCTGGTGTTCGCCGAATACCTGCTGGTGCTGCGTGGCCTACCGGTGGTGCAATCGATGCGCGAAAGCGCACGCATGACCACTGGGCATTTCATGCGCATCATGATTTGCGTACTGGGGGTGCTGGCCCCGATCTGGCTGATCGACGGGCTGCTGATGATGGCCTTCCCCGAGCCTGCGCCAGCTGTGCAGTTGGCCCTGGACAGCCTTAGCGGCTTCCTGCAGCTGTTCAGTACCGTAGTGCTGTACCGCCTGTTCATGTTGCTCGAAGGTCAAGCAAGCGCCTGAGCGGTGCATGGACCACGGCCTAGAGGAAGACATTCTGCCTCCCAGGCACCGCGTACAAGCCATAGGGTGGACTCTTCATCAAACGGAGACTCCCTATGGACACGCAAATCCAGAACGCTTACGCCAGGTCGTTCAGCGGCCGCTTGCATGCCATCGCCACCGGCGGCTACGTGCCGTTGCGCTTGAGTAGAACCCACGATAAATGGAACTGGGGAATCGCCCCCCAATACGACTGGCTGATGGCCGGCGGCACTGAAAAATCCATCGCGATGGATTTTGCCTTCGACTCGCAGACAGACGATCGCCTGCACTACCACATAAGCCTGGCAAGCAAGACTCAACCACCCAAGAAACTGGGCCTGAGCCATAACAGCTACTTAGGATTCTACCAGCGAACCAACGTTACTGATTATTGGAAGATCGAGCCACTTCAACTGACCGAACACGGTTTGGTCTGCTACCTGCGCGATCATCAAGGCTACCGTGTGGGTGCCATCAAGGACACGCCGCATCGCAGCGGCCAGACCATGTATCTACTCAATACCAAAGAGGGTGAAATCATCACTTTCCTGCTTCAACAGCGCACGTAAAGATATTCGGCTCAGGTACCGCGCGGCTTGGCCCGCGCGGTAGCTTCGGCCACCAGCGGGTCGTCGGGCCAATAATGTTTCGGGTAACGCCCCTTCAAGTCCTTCTTCACCTCTGCATAGGTGGTACGCCAAAAGCTGGCCAGGTCCTGGGTCACTTGCACTGGCCGCCGCGCTGGGGATAACAGGTGCAGTTTTACCTGCTGACGGCCCTGGGCAATGCGTGGGGTATCGGCCAGGCCAAACAGCTCTTGCAGGCGCACGGCCAAGATCGGCGGGTGTTCACTGTAGTCCAGGCGGATGTTCGAACCGGAAGGCACGGTCAGATGGGCCGGTGCCCATTCGTCCAGGCGCTGGGGCAACGGCCAGGGCAGCAGATTGCGCAAGATCGAGGGCAGGTCCAGGGCAGCGAAGTGGCTCAGGCGCGACACTTTGCCGAGGTAGGGCTGCAGCCACTGGTCCAGACTCGCCAGCAAGGCTTCGTCACTCAGATCAGGCCATTGGCTCCGTCCTTCGCTGTTGAGGTCCAGCTGCCGCAACAGCGCGACCCGTGCTTGCCACTGGCGCAGCTCCGGTGTCCAGGTCAGCAGGTTCAGGCCTTTGCGTCGCACCAGGCCAATCAGCGCTCGGGCGCGGGCGTCGTCGTCCAGGCCGGGCAAAGGTTCACGGCTCAGTACCAGTTCCCCGACCTTAGTCTGGCGTTCGGCACGCAGTACTTGTTCACGCTCGTCCCAATCAAGGATATCGATGCGCTCGACTTGTTCTGCCAGCACATCATCGAACAGCGCCGGGTCGAATTCGGCCGCCAGATAGATACGTTCTTCGCGTTGGCCCTGGCGGCTACCAAGGTCAGCGATTACCAACCATGGGCATTTCATCAGCGCGTCCACTTCCGCGAACAGGGCGGCACGGCCGTTGGCCAGTCGGTACTCGGCGCTGCCCTGGCGGCGCTGCTGCGCCACGCGGTCAGGATAGGCCAGCGCCAGCAAGCCACCGAGCCAGCGTGGGTGCTCAGGGTCGGCGACCGTGGCCGTGGCCTTGCCGCGCAACAGGTTGCGATACTGGCGCGCAAGCTGCCGGGCGCGCTGCACACCGCCCAGGGCGCCACGACTGGTCTTGCCTTCACCACCGACCAATGCCAAGCGGCTGTGCAGATCGGCACCACCGCCACGCTGTATATCTCGTTCACCGAGCAAGGCCGCAACCTCGCAAGCCATGCTCGCCAGGCCCAAGTCCTGGCCACGCAGCAGCAGGTGGGCAATGCGCGGGTGTGCCGGCAGTTCGGCCATTGCCTGGCCATGTTCGCTCAAGTGGCCATGGCTACCCGGTTTGAATGCACCTAGGCGCGCCAGCAAGTCTTGGGCTTGGGAGAACGCCGCCGCTGGCGGTTGGTCGAGCCAGCGCAGTTGGTCTGGGGTGACGCCCCAACGCGCCAGTTGCAGAGCCAGGCCTGCTAGGTCGGCCTGGAGAATCTCGGCGCTGGCGTGGGCAGCCAATTGATCATGCTGGGCCTCGGACCACAGGCGGTAGCACACGCCAGGTTCCAGGCGCCCGGCACGGCCGGCACGCTGGGTGGCGCTGGCGCGGGAGATGCGCTGGGTGTCCAGGCGGGTCATGCCGCTACCCGGGTCGAAACGCGGCACGCGCGCAAAGCCGGCATCGATGACCACCCGCACCCCGTCGATGGTCAGGCTGGTTTCGGCGATGTTGGTGGCCAGCACCACCTTGCGCAGGCCTTTGCCTGGCGAATCGATGGCCGCGCGCTGCTCGCTGAGCTCCAGCTCCCCGTGCAACGGGCACAGCAGAATGTCGGGGCGCTGGCCCAGGGCCTCCTGCAAGCTCTGGTGCACACGGCGGATTTCGGCCTGGCCGGGCAAAAACACCAGCACACTGCCAGGCTGTTCAGCCAAGGCCAGCAGCACGTTATCCACAACCCGTGGTTCGATGAATTCGCCCGGCTGGAACGGCCGCCCCCAGCGGATATCCACTGGGTGCATGCGCCCTTGGCTACTGACCACAGGGGCATCGTCGAGCAAACGCGACAGGCGCTCGCCCTCCAGGGTCGCCGACATCAGCAGGATTTTAAGCGGGGGATCATCACGTAGCAGTTCCCGGCCGTTGAGGCTCAGCGCCAGCGCAAGGTCTGCATCCAGGCTGCGCTCGTGAAACTCGTCGAATATCAGCAGACCAACCCCTTCGAGTGCCGGGTCAGCCTGCAACCGCCGAGTCAGGATGCCCTCGGTGACTACCTCAATGCGCGTCTTTGGCCCCACCTTGCTGTCCAGGCGAATGCGATAGCCCACCGTCTCGCCGACCTTTTCTCCCAGTTCGCTGGCCAGGCGTTCGGCCGCAGCCCGCGCGGCCAAACGGCGTGGTTCGAGCATGAGGATGGTCTGCCCCGCTAGCCACGGCGCATCGAGCAGCGCCAGGGGAACCCGAGTGGTCTTGCCGGCCCCCGGAGGCGCTTCGAGCACGGCTTCGTCGCGGTTTTCCAAGGTTTCGCGCAGGGCGGGCAACACGGCATCGATCGGTAATGAAATCATGGTGGTCCTCGAACAGTGTGGCGAGTATAACGGCGAACCCAGCCTGCTCTATCATGGTCTTAGCAGCAGGTGCTGGCGCATCGCTTGCCCTGCTGAACACCTTTTCGGAGATTTACATGCGCATCCCATCCCGCGTCATTGGTGGCGCCCTGATCGTCACCCTGCTGACCCAGCTGACGGCCTGCGGCACTATCTTCTATCCAGATCGCCGTGGCCAGATCGGCGGCAAGATCGACCCTGTGGTCGCCGCCATGGATGCTATCGGCATCCTGTTTTACGTAATTCCCGGCCTGATTGCCTTCGGCATCGATTTCGCCACGGGCGCCATCTACTACCCCGGCGGCCGGACGGCCCAGATCGACCCGGTCAAACTGCGTGATGCCGTAAGCCCTGATGGCAAGGTCGACAACCTCAAGCTGCAGTCCATCGTGCAAAGCGAGCTGGGCCAGCGCCTGCCGCTGGATGACCCACGGCTGATCCAGCACCGCGGCAGCTTAGAGCAGCTGGCGGCCTTGGGCCTGGTACCTGCGGCCTAAGTCGCACAAGGACATCACCTGAACATGATTACCGCCGCCGAACACCAGCGCCTGCTGCGCCTGGCAACACGTGCCTCACTGGCCGTGGCCAGCATCTTGGTAGTCAGCAAGGCCGTGGCCTGGTGGCTGAGCGGCTCGGTCAGCCTATTGGCGGGGCTGACCGACTCGGCACTGGATGCCGTCGCCTCGTTCCTCAACCTGCTTGCCGTGCATTACGCCCTGCGCCCAGCCGATGACGATCACCGCTTCGGTCATGGCAAGGCCGAGGCCCTGGCCGGCATGGCCCAGGCGCTGTTCATCGGGGTCAGCGCGGTGCTGATCGGGGTGCAGGCGGTCGAACGCCTGCAAGACCCGACCCCGCTGGGCAATACCAGCATCGGCATCGCTGTGATGCTGCTATCGCTGGTGCTCACCGTCGCCCTGCTGGCACTGCAGCGCAAAGTCATCCGCTTGACCGGCTCCACCGCCGTGCGTGCGGACTCGCTGCATTACCGCTCTGACCTGTTGCTCAACGGCAGCATTCTGCTTGCCCTGCTGCTGGCCCGTTTCGGCTGGCCGCAACTGGACGCACTATTCGGGCTGGGCATCGCGCTTTACATCCTCTGGAGTGCGCTGCAGATCGCCCGCGAAAGTACGGCGATTCTCATGGACAAGGAGTTGCCCACCGACATCGGCGAAGGGATGGTCGATCTGGTAATGGGCATCGCTGGGGTCAAAGGTGTGCACGACCTGCGTACACGAATGTCCGGCAACCAGTGGTTCGTGCAACTGCACCTGGAGCTGCCAGGGCAGCTGCCACTGCATGAAGCCCATGAACTGTGCGTGCAAGCTTCAGAGGTGATCCGCCAGCGTTATCCGAAGGCGGATGTAATGGTGCACGCCGACCCGGTATGAGTCAGTTGACGCTGTAGCCTCTGCCGCTGAAGCAGGCGCTCAATGCCCGACGGTAGTTGCTGGCCACCTCTACAGGCGGGGCATAGGGTGCTGTGGCTGGATCGAACCCGGACTGGCTTACGGCCCAGCGGTGGCACTGATAGCGGTCCTGGTCTTGTTGTTCCTGCCCCTGCCCATACATCGGATAAGCGACTACATCGTAACCGTTGCCGGCCACAGGCGTTGCGGGCAGCGGCGCGGGCGCGGCAGCGGGCGGGTTGACCACCACATACTCTTGGCTATCGGCCAGGTACTGGTAATAGGTATCGGCGACCAGGAAGAACAGCGCGCCCCCCAGCCACACCTCCCGCGCATAGGCCGGCAGGTAATTGACCCTTACGCCGTAGGGTGGCCTGACCACCACATAACTGCCGCCGTGGGGGCGATACCAGTAGCCACCGGAGTAGAAGTAGTCGTTGCCGCGGTACGGCACCTTCCAGTAGCGATCCGGAAAATGATCCACAGTGTGCCCTGGACGATACTGCGGGCCGGGGCCCCAGCCATTGCCGTGGCCATCCGGGCGCCCGTGCCAGTCACCGCCCGGACGTTGGCCAGGGCCGCCGGCTTGCCAGTGGCGATTGTCACCGTTGCGCCGCGGGATGTCCTGATAGTAGCCCTGGCGCGGGGGCTGAGTCTGCTCTACGGCATCACGCGAATTCAGCGGCCGGCCAGGGCCGCCCTCGCCGTCATGCCACTGGCCAGGGCCTTCGGCCAAGGCCGCACAGCTGATGCTCAACCCCAGCAACCCAACACCTGCCAACTGCCAGATGCGCGACTTCATGTAGTTCCTCACGGTATTCAAAGCGCCATGCTGCCAGTCTACCGCGCTGGTGCCACAGGCAGATGAAATCGCGGCCATGAAAAAAGGGAGACCGATGGCCTCCCTTTGGGAATTGTTGTCCGTGCTCGGCACTTGTGGTGCCGGCTCACCTCACAGCGTCTTCTGAACGCTGCGTAGCCCGGGGGCCTGCTGATCCTGTTGGATGGCTGGCCGCGACCGCCCGCCTAGGGCGCGTCGCCGTGGACTGATGTCCGGGCAGTGATTCTGTAGGTAACTATAGGGGAGCCGGCCAAGCAGAGGATTGCGAAGATTGCTCAGATAAATAGCACTTGCGCAATTTTTAACCCTGGATTGATAATTCACCGCAATCCGAACAGAAAAGGGCTTTTTCATGAGCAAACTTGACCGGTACGACCTGAGCATTCTCGCTGAACTGCAGCGCGACGCGCGCATCTCCAACCAGGAGCTGGCCGAGCGCATCGGCCTGTCGCCATCGCCATGCTCGCGTCGGGTCAAGCAACTGGAAGACGACGGCTACATCTCACGCCAGGTCGCACTGCTTGACCGCAAGAAGCTCGGCCTGAGCCTCACTGCCTATGTGCTGATCGGCATGGACCGGCACACCCCAGAACGCTTCGAGACGTTCGAAGCCGCCATCCGTAACTTGCCCCAAGTGCTCGAATGCAGCCTGGTAACTGGCATGGATGCCGACTATCAGCTCAAAGTGGTGGTCCCCGACATGGACCACTACCAGAAACTGCTGCTCGGTAGCCTAACCCGCATCGAAGGCGTGACCAGCGTGCGTTCGAGCTTCGTACTCAATCAGGTACTGGCCAGCACCGAGATGCCGTTGACCCACCTTCGCTGATCGCCCCTATAACTGACGCCCCGCCTGCCTGGAGAACACCGATGGATCCCGCCGTATTCGAAGAGTGGATGATGATCGTACTGGTCACCGTGCTGATCGGTTTCATGGGTTTCATCGTCTGGGACTTGGCAAAAAAGTCCAAGGCAGGGCGCTTCGGCACCCTCATCCTGTTCTTCGTGCTTGGGCTGGGGGTGCTGGCGTTCATTATCAAAAGTGTGGTGGTGGCGTTTATCGAGGGGGTCTAGCGCGTAAGCTTAGGCGCCACTTCTCGCCAGCAGCCCTGCTCGAGCCCATCCAGTGCCCAGTCACCGATACGCACTCGCACCAGGCGCAAGGTAGGCAACCCCACCGCCGCCGTCATGCGTCGCACCTGGCGGTTACGCCCTTCGCGGATCACCAACTCCAACCAGCAGGTCGGCACGCTTTTACGAAAACGCACCGGCGGATTGCGCGGCCACAGCTCGGGCTCGCCCAGCCGGCGCGCTTGGGCGGGCAACGTCGGGCCGTCATTGAGCTGTACGCCATCACGTAGACGCTGGATCTGCTCTTCGCTCGGCTCGCCTTCAACCTGCACCCAGTATGTCTTGGGCAGCTTGTGCTTAGGGTCGGCAATGCGCGCCTGCAGCCCGCCATCGTTGGTCAGCAGCAGCAACCCTTCGCTGTCGCGGTCCAGGCGACCGGCGGGGTAGACGCCAGGGATGTCGATGAAATCCTTGAGCGTCGCCCGCCCCTCACCGTCGCTGAACTGGGTTAGTACGTCAAAGGGCTTGTTGAACAGTATCAGGCGTGGCTCGGCCGGTGGCGCCTTGGCCTGGCGGCGGGGGCCAGCAGGCCGCGCCGGGGGGCGGCGCGGCTTGGAACGGGGTGGCAGTGGCATGGATCCTCAGCGGAACGGCGGCTCATCGAAGCTGCGCAGTTTACGCGAGTGCAACGAATTGAGCTCGGTGCGCAGCAAGTCCAGCGCGGCGATGCCGATCTTCAGATGCTGGCTGACGGCACGGTTATAGAAGGCGTTGGCCGAGCCTGGCAGCTTGATTTCGCTGTGCAAGGGCTTGTCGGAAACACACAGCAACGTGCCGTACGGCACGCGCAGCCGATAGCCCTGGGCCGCGATGGTGCCACTTTCCATATCCACCGCCACCGCGCGGGAGAGGTTGATCAGCGGGCGTTCCTGAGCCCAGCGCAGCTCCCAGTTGCGGTCGTCGTAGGTGAGCACGGTGCCGGTACGCAGGCGCTTTTTGAGCTCTTCGCCACGCTCGCCGGTTACCTGTGCAGCAGCCTCCTGCAGGGCCAATTGCACCTCTGCCAATGCCGGGATGGGGATATTGGGCGGCACCACGCGATCGAGGATACCGTCACGGCGCATGTAGGCGTGGGCCAGTACGTAGTCGCCAATGGTTTGCGACTGGCGCAGGCCGCCGCAGTGGCCGATCATCAGCCAGCAATGCGGGCGCAGCACCGCCAGGTGGTCGGTGATGTTCTTGGCGTTGGATGGGCCAACGCCGATGTTGACCAGAGTCACCCCATCACCGTCACCGGCGATCAGGTGATAGGCCGGCATCTGGTAGCGGTGCCAGACCACGCTGGCCACCAGGGCCTGCGCTTCACCGTGGTCCATGCCCTTCTCGATCACTACGTTGCCCGGCAAGACCATGCGCACGAAGCGCGGATCATCGCGCAGTTGATCAAGCCCATGGCTGATGAACTGGTCAACGTAGCGGTGGTAGTTGGTCAGCAGAATCCATGGCTGCACGTGACGCCAGTCGCTGCCGGTGTAATGCACCAGGCGGCGCAGCGAGAAGTCCACACGTGCGGCATCGAACAACGCCAGCGGCAGGGTGTCGGCACTGTCCCAGTCGTACAGGCCATCGGCAATATTGTCGGTGGCTGCCGACAGGTCGGTGCTGGGGAATACCCGCGCAAGTTCGGCGGCGGTGATGCCACTGCCGGCCAGCTCATCGCCCTGGTCCACCACGTAGGGGTAAGGAATGTTCTGCTCGCTGACGCCGACTTCCACGGTCACCGTGTAGTCATGCATCAGCGGGCGTAGTTGCTCCAGCAGGTAACCGCGGAACGCTGCTGGCTGGGTGACGGTGACACTGTAAGTGCCAGCGACCTGTACCTTGGCATAGGCGCGGGTGGTGGCGGCTACCTCGCCGTGGCTGTAATAGGTCAGGCGCAGTGCCGGGTAACGATAGAGGGCGCGCTCATCGGCGTCGGGCTCGGTACGGTCCTTCAGGTAACGCTTGAGGGCCTGGCTCAGGGCCCCGGTGGCCTGTTCATGCAAGGCCGCCAGACGATCGACGGCCTGTTCGGGGGTATCTACGACTACAAAAGCTTGGCTCACACTGGGCTTCCTGTCTGGACATGCATGTCAGCCATCTTGCCTGCCTTTGTGTCTAAATACACCCCCGATGCTCAAGCGCGGTAATCAACTCGGCCAGGCGGGCGTCGACCGTGCCAACAGGGCCTGCACATCGATGCCACGGGGCAGTGCGCCGTACACCCGCCCGCCCCCGCTCAGACGGCTGGCGATGAAGGCATCGCTGACGGCGGCGTTGCCGGCTTCCAGAAGCAACTTAGCCTGCACTGCCAAGGCAATATCCTCGGTAAGCTGCCGCGCCCTGTACTGGATATCGCCGGTATCGGCGAACGCTCCCTTGAGGTTGCCAATATGCGCGGCCAGGCGGGGGTCACCATGCCCGTCCCCAAGTTCAGCGAACAACGCATCAAGCACACCGGGTTCTTTGGACAACGCGCGCAGCACATCCAAGCATTGCACATTGCCAGAGCCTTCCCAGGTCGAGTTGACCGGCGCTTCGCGGTACAGCCGTGGCAGAATGCTGTCCTCGACATAACCGGCACCGCCCAGGCACTCAGCGGCCTCGTTGATCATCGCCGGCGCCCGCTTGCAGATCCAGTATTTGCCAACTGCCGTGACCAGCCGGGCGAAGTGCGCCTGCTGGGGGTCATCGAGCTGCTCCAAGGCCTGCCCCATGCGCAAGCTCAGCGCCAAGGCCGCCTCGCTTTCCAGCGCCAGGTCAGCCAGCACGTTCTGCATCAGGGGCTGCTCGCTGAGCACTCGGCCACCGACCTTGCGATGGGCGCAATGATGTGCGGCCTGGGTCAGGGCCTGACGCATCAGGGCGCTGGAGCCGACCATGCAATCGAAGCGGGTCATCGCGACCATTTCGATGATGGTCGGCACCCCGCGCCCCTCCTCGCCCACCATCCACGCCAGGGCGCCGCGAAACTCGACTTCGCTGGAAGCATTCGAGCTGTTGCCCAGCTTGTTTTTCAGGCGCTGGATATAGAACTGGTTGCGGCTGTCGTCAGGGCGATGGCGTGGCAACAGGAAGCAGCTCAGGCCCTTGTCGGTTTGCGCCAAGGTGAGAAAGGCATCGCACATCGGCGCCGAACAGAACCACTTGTGCCCCACCAGTTCGTAAGGCTGGCCGGGGCCAGGGCTGCCCACCGGGTATGCGCGGGTGGTATTGGCGCGCACGTCGGTGCCGCCCTGCTTCTCGGTCATGGCCATGCCGAGGGTGACCCCGGCCTTGTGCCGGTCACCGACATTGCGCGGGTCGTACTCGCAGGCGAGGATCTTTGGCAGCCAGTATTCGGCCAATTCCGGCTGTAGCCTGAGGGCGGGCACGGCAGCGAAGGTCATGGTCAGCGGGCAACCGGTGCCGGCCTCGGCCTGGCTGTGCAGGTAAGTCATCGACGCACGCGCTACATGGGCGCCTGGCCGGGGTTCAGCCCAGGGCAAGGAAGGCAGGCCATGCTCGACGGCAGTGCGCATCAGTTCGTGATAGGCAGGGTGGAACTCCACAAGATCGATGCGGTGGCCGTAGCGGTCGTGGCTCTGAAATTGCGGTTTGTGCGCATTGGCCAGGAACCCCGCAGCCATCAGCGGCCCGCCCGCCAAGGCACCATAGGCATCGATCCGCGATTCGGCCCAACCGGCCCCAAAGCGCCGCGACCACTCTTGCAGCGGCAGGTCGAGGCGGTACAGGTTGGCACCGTCGAGTGACGGCGGTTGATTGGTGACTTCGTGGGTTTCAGCGTACTGGTGCAGGTTCATCGGGAGCTCCTGGATCCGGGCATGCCTGAAAGGCCCAGTGAAGCACTCCCTGCAGGGCAGTCAAAGTGGCAATTATGACTAAACAGGTGGCAGGGTGAATGAAGGGCTCCGGGGGCTTGCCGCAAAATCTTTGGCGCCTGCGGGATCGAGCGCCGCCCGCGCGGCGCATCGCGAGCTGCGCTCGCTCCTACGTTTGTTTCGGGCCAGTAACGCCTGTGGCAAGCGCGCGCGACCGCCTGGTTCATACAACGCGATATCGCGCCAGGCCCCAAAGCGTCCGCGCGCAAATCCCACAGGATCAACTGGCCCGAAACAAACGTAGGAGCGAGCGCAGCTCGCGATGCGCCGCGCGGGCGGCGCTCGGTCTCACAGGCGCCAAACTTCTCAAGGCATGCACCTACAGCCGCGTAGCCCCCGAAAAAGCCCTGCCCGGCGGCACCTGCACCTGGGCGATGGCCACATTCAAGGCCAGCTCGAAGCGGCTGCCCACGCCCCGCGTCGATTCATGGGACAGCTTGGCGCCCAGCAACTCGGTCAACTGCCGACAGATCGACAAGCCAATCCCCAGGCCGCCGTAACGCCGGGTCATGGAGCCATCAACCTGGTAGAAACGCTGGTAGAGAATGGCTTGGTCCAGGTCGTCGAAACCAATTCCGCTGTCGCTGACCGCGAAGGTCAGTACCAGGCTGTCCGGGCCAAGGCGACGGCCGCGGACCTGCACCATCACGCCCCCCTGATGGGTGAATTTCAGACCGTTGTCCACCAGACAACCCAGGCAGCGGGCTATTTTCTGGGCATCGCCGAGGAGCTCGTCCGGCAGATCGGCAGGAATATCCAGGCTCAGATACAAGCCCTTGCCCAAGGCCGTACCGGCATAGCCAGCGCGCAGCTCATGCAGCGTATGCCGCAGGCTGAACGGCTGGGTTTGCGGGCGCATGCGGCCAGCCTGTAGCTCGCTCAAGGTGAGAATGTCATCGACCATGTCCATCATGTCCTGGGCAGAACCGACCGCCGTACGCTGGTACTGAGCCATCTCGGCACTCATCGGCAATGTCTGCATCAGCTCCAGCGAGCCAATTACCCCATTCATCGGTGTGCGCAGTTCATGGGTGATGGTGGCGAGGAACTCGTCCTTGATGTGGTTGCTTCTTGCCAGTTGCTGGTTCAAGTGCTCCAGGGCCTGGCCGGCGTCACGCAAGTTCTGCGCCTGCTGCTCACGCATGCTGTTGATACGGTCGGCCAGGGCCAGCGACAGCAGTGCCACTTCCAGCGCTGAACCCAACTGGCTGGCGTACATGGTAATGAACAGGTTTGGCAGATATCCCAGCACCATGAGGGTGTTGACTAGCCCACCGATCAGAAACGCCGTCCAGGCGATGATGAACCAGCGTGCAACGCGCATGCCGCGAAGCCAAGCGTATAAACCGGCAGCGAAGATACTCACGGTGAACAGCAGCGCCAGCACCGTGGCCATACGCAGGGCGATGCCATACGGCATGCTCACCGACAGCACCATCACCAGCACACCACCGAGCATCAACACTTGCAGCCACCGGTCCAGGCTGCGGCTGACCTTGCCCAGCTGCAGGAAGTGACGCGCGAACTGGCAACCGAACAGCCCCGCAGCACCAATGAACAAGGGTGTTGCGGCATTCGCCCACCAAGGGCTGCCTGGCCACAGATAGGCAACCCCTGCACCGTTGACCGACACTTGATACAAGCCGAACGCGGCAATGTAGAGGATGTAATACAGGTAACTGACGTCGCGCACGCTGAGGTAGATGAACAGGTTATACACCGCCATCACCAGCAGCACGCCGTAGATCATGCCAAGCACATAGAACCGCGTCGGCTGGTCTTCCATATAGGCTTCGGCGGACCATAATGTCAGGGGTACCTGTACCGAGCCCTGGCTATGCACACGCAAGTAGGCTGTGGTCGACTGCCCTGGCTGCAGTGGCAGCTCGAACAGGTAGTTGTTCTGGCGTATCTGCCGGCTGGCGTAGGGTAAGCCATCGCCCGTGTGCTGGGCCAGGCGGAACTGGCCATCGCTGTCAGGCAGATACAGCTCGATGTGGTCCATGGGGGGATAGGCCAGCTCCAGCAGCCATTGCCGCGGCTGGGCAGTGGCAGAGGCCAGGTAATGCAGGTCGACCTTGAGCCAGAACACTGAAGTCGAATAGCCGGCGTTCAGCACGTCCTGGTGGTGGGTGCGAAAACGGCTGGCGAACAGGGGGGCGCTGACCTGGGCGATGCTGGCGCTGCCATCAGGGTCTTCGTAGACCTGCATGACCTTGCCCAACGGGAGGTAACGAGTCGCCTCGTCGAATTCGACGCCTGCGGCCAGAGCGGGCAACAAGCCCAGCAGCATAATCAGCAAATAGCGCATACAGCCCCAGCTTCGCCTGCACGGTCGCGTCGCGGTGGCCTCCGATCCCTTTGAGACGACGAAATCCGGCAGAGCCCGTTTATCGAATTATTCGAGCACTCTAGCATAGCTTTCAACCCAGGCAACCGACCGTACCAATTTTCACTAAAAAGGCTCTAAATCAATACTTTGAGGGGCATTCGACGAGAGAATTTGACTGCACGGTCAGCAAATCTGACTGGGCGGGCGATTCGCACAAATGGGTTTGGTGGTAAGCTCGCCGACCATGAATACCTACAGCTCCCGCCCCGTTGTCCTCTGTCTCTCCGGCCACGACCCAAGTGGCGGCGCCGGCTTGCAGGCAGATATCGAAGCCCTGATCGCTCAAGGCTGTCACGCAGCACCTACCGTGACCGCCCTGACCGTGCAGGATACCGTCAACGTTTCCGACTTCCGTGTGCTCGACCGTGAATGGGTGCTGGCCCAGGCCAACGCCGTCCTGGCCGACTCCACGGTGGCCGCCGTCAAGCTGGGTATGCTCGGCTCGATCGGCATGGTCGACACCGTCGCCGAACTGCTCAGTGCTCACCCGCACCTGCCGATGGTCTGTGACCCGGTGCTGCGTGCCGGTGGTGGTGGCCGTCTGGGTAAGGACGAAGTCGGCTATGCCCTGCGCGAGCGTTTGCTGCCGCTTGCGACCATCGCCACGCCAAACCTGCCTGAAGCACGCATCCTGGCCGAACTGCCCGAGGGCACTGCCGACGAATGCGCCGAAAAGCTGTTGCCGTTTTGCAAGCACCTGCTGATCACCGGCGGCCACGGCGACGAAGACGAAATCCATAACCGCCTGTACAGCCGCGACGGCCAAAGCCACACCTGGACCTGCCAACGCTTGCCCGGCAGCTACCATGGCTCTGGCTGCACCCTGGCCAGCGCCCTGGCCGGTCGCCTTGCCCTTGGCGAGCACCTGCAAAGCGCGGTGAAAAGCGCGCTGGATTACACCTGGCGCACCCTGCGCGACGCCGAGCAATTGGGCAGGGGCCAGTACGTACCGCGCCGCCTGCCCCTGGATTTCTGCAGCTGAGAAGAGGCTAACAATGAAACTACGCGGCCTGTACGCCATCACCGACAGCCAGCTGCTCGCCGGCCGTTTCCTGTCTCATGTCGAAGCCGCGCTGGAAGGCGGCGTGTGCCTGCTGCAGTACCGCGACAAGAGTGACGACGCCGCGCGCCGCTTGCGCGAGGCCGAGGCACTGATGAAACTGTGCGAGCGCTACGGCACTGGGCTTGTAATCAACGACGATGCCGAACTGGCCGCGCGCCTGGGCGTCGGTGTGCACCTGGGCCAGACCGACGGCCCACTGACCCCGGCCCGTGCCTTGCTGGGGCGCCAGGCCATCATCGGGTCCACCTGCCACGCCAGCCTCGAGCTGGCCGCACAAGCGGCCCAGGAAGGTGCCAGCTATGTCGCCTTCGGCCGTTTCTTCAATTCCGTCACCAAGCCCGGCGCGCCGGCTGCCAACCTTGAACTGCTGGAGCAGGCCCGCGCCCAGGTGAAACTGCCGATCGCCGTGATCGGTGGCGTCACCCTCGACAATGCCGCCCCGCTGATCGCCCACGGTGCCGATCTGCTGGCGGTGATCCACGGCCTGTTCGGCGCCGACAGCGCGCAGGAAGTCACCCGCCGCGCCCGCGCCTTCAACGCCCTGTTCGCTTCCTGATTTCGAGAGAAGACCCCTATGTCCCGTTCCGAAGCCCTGTTCGCCCAAGCCCAGAAGCACATCCCTGGCGGCGTAAACTCGCCAGTCCGCGCCTTCAAGAGCGTCGGAGGCACCCCACTGTTCTTCAAGCACGCTGAGGGCGCTTATGTCGTCGATGAAGATGACAAGCGCTATGTCGACTACGTCGGCTCCTGGGGCCCGATGATCCTTGGCCACGGCCACCCAGACGTGCTCGACGCAGTGCGCCGCCAGCTCGAACACGGCCTGTCCTACGGGGCGCCGACCGCGATGGAAACCGAGATGGCCGACCTGGTCTGCTCGCTGGTGCCGTCGATGGAAATGGTGCGCATGGTCAGCTCCGGCACCGAGGCGACCATGAGCGCCATACGCCTGGCCCGTGGCTACACCGGCCGTGACGCCATCATCAAGTTCGAAGGCTGCTACCACGGCCACTCCGACAGCTTGCTGGTCAAGGCAGGTTCCGGCCTGCTGACCCAAGGCGTGCCAAGCTCGGCAGGCGTCCCAGCGGACTTCGCCAAGCACACCCTGACCCTGCCGTTCAACGACATTGCAGCCGTGGAAAAGACCCTGGCCGAAGTGGGCCAGACCGTCGCCTGCATCATCGTTGAACCGGTCGCCGGCAACATGAACTGCGTACCACCAGCACCTGGCTTCCTCGAAGGGCTGCGCGAGCAGTGCGACAAGCACGGCGTGGTGCTGATCTTCGACGAAGTGATGACCGGTTTTCGCGTTTCGCTGGGCGGCGCCCAAGGTCACTACGGGATCAAGCCGGACCTGTCGACCTTCGGCAAGATCGTCGGCGGTGGCATGCCGGTGGGCTGCTTCGGTGGCAAACGCGAGATCATGGGCTGCATCGCGCCGCTGGGGCCGGTCTACCAAGCCGGTACGCTGTCGGGTAACCCCCTGGCCATGGCTGCCGGCCTGATAACCTTGAAACTGATCAGCCGCCCCGGCTTCCACGACGAACTCAGCGCATTCACCAGCCGCATGCTCGACGGCCTGCAACAACGCGCCGACGCTGCTGGCGTACCGTTCGTGACCACCCAGGCAGGCGCCATGTTCGGCCTGTACTTCAGTGGCGCCGACGACATCGTCACCTTCGACGATGTGATGGCCAGCGACGCCGAACGGTTCAAGCGCTTCTTCCACCTGATGCTCGACGGCGGCGTGTACCTGGCGCCGAGCGCGTTCGAAGCAGGCTTCACCTCGATCGTTCATGGGGAAAAAGAGCTGCAAATTACCCTGGACGCTGCTGAAAAAGCCTTTGCCGCGCTGAAGTAAAGGTTGGCCTGCAGGGGCCTCTTCGCCGGTGTTCCCGCTCCTACAGTAATGCGTTTACTGATGGGAGTGGACTGGCTGGTCAAGAGGCCCATGCACGGAATAAATGCGCTGTCGAATCAGCAAAGCTTTATCAATAGAGAAATTCGCGTAAAACTTTGTACGGTTGGCGCTGCTTATCCCATAATGTGCCACCAGAGACATTGGCCGCAGCTTTGCAGAGGTAAGTCGATCCCCATGAACCGCACCGGCCGCGCCCTGACCCTGGGCTGCCTGTTGCTTCTTCAGCCCCTGCTGGCCTTGGCGGAGGGCGGTAACTCGTTGCTGATTCCGGCAACGGGGCGCTGCACGCTCAATGTTCAGCCAGAAGACCTGCAGAACGCGCTCAAAACCTGCGAGCAGGCAGCGGCGACCGGGGACGCCCAGGCGCAGTTCGAGCTTGGCGAGTATTACTACACGCTAACGCCCCAAAACCTCAAAAAGGCCCTGGACTGGTACCAAAAGGCATCTTTGCAAGGCCATGCCCAAGCGCAGTACCGCCTTGGCGCCATGTTCTTCCATGGCGAAGGGGTCAAGGCCAACAATGTGCAAGCTTACATCCTGCTGAAAATGGCTGCGGTCAACGGCGCAGAAGACGCCCTGGACATGGCCGACGAAGTGACCGAGCAGATGCCGCGCGACGAGCTGGAGCACGCTACCCAGGTACTTGGGCAGATCTTCCGCAAATACCTGTTGGAACTGCAGAACGCCGAAGGGCGCACACCGTTCTCGCCACTTCCCTGAGGCTCAGCGCTCCGGCATGGGCATCGGGAACGGCATGACGTTGCCGCCGGCCTTGGCTTCGCTGATCTTGGCAGTGCCAAGCCGCTCCACTTCGTCGATACGCACGATCGAGTGCATGGGCACGAAGCTGCGGATCACTCCTTCGAACTGGTTCTTGAGCTTCTCTTCGCTGGGGTCGACCACCACTTGGGTGCGCTCGCCGAACACGAACTCCTCGATTTCTAGAAAGCCCCACAGGTCGCTCTGATAGATCTGTTTGGCATACATTTCGAAGACCTGCCCCTGATTGAGGAAGATCACTTTATAGATGGCAGGTTCACGTTTGCTCATGATCGGCGCGATAGCACATGCGTAAGAAAAGGCGCGCATCATAGCAGAGCAGCCTCCGGCAAACGCAGCCTGGCGGCCCATACCTACCCTTGATCGTTTCAGTGCTTTCGCCACTGCCGCTCAAGGGTTATTCTTGAGTTCAATTCCATCGCCGACGAGCGGCTAAAAACGACCTTGAACGCACCCATACAACCTCATCGTTTCATCCTCGAACCTTTCGAGGCCCACCGTTTCGCCAATTTGTGCGGCCAGTTCGACGAGCACCTGCGCCTGATCGAACAACGCCTGGCTATCGAAATCCGCAACCGCGGCAACCAATTCGAGCTGATCGGCGAACCCAAGACCACCTCCGCTGCCGAGCAACTGCTGCGCCGTCTCTACCGTGAGGCCAAGGCCACCGAGTTGTCGCCGGAAACCGTGCACCTGTACCTGCAGGAGTCGACGGTCGAGAACATCGACAACCCGGCGGTGAATGAAGTGAGCGTTTCGTTGCGCACGCGCAAGGGCAACATCCGCCCGCGCGGCGTCAACCAGCAGCGTTACGTCAAGGAAATCCTGGGCAACGACATCAACTTCGGCATTGGCCCTGCGGGTACCGGCAAGACGTATCTCGCCGTGGCCTGCGCCGTCGATGCCCTGGAACGCGAGCAGGTGCGCCGCATCCTGCTGGTGCGCCCAGCTGTTGAAGCGGGTGAAAAGCTCGGCTTCCTGCCCGGCGACCTGGCTCAGAAGATCGACCCGTATCTGCGCCCGCTGTACGACGCGCTGTACGAGATGCTCGGCTTCGAGCACGTGGCCAAGCTGATCGAGCGCCAGGTGATCGAGATCGCCCCGCTGGCCTACATGCGCGGCCGCACACTGAACAACAGCTTCATCATCCTTGACGAGAGCCAGAACACCACCCTCGAGCAGATGAAGATGTTCCTCACCCGCATCGGCTTCGGCTCCACGGCGGTGATCACCGGTGACATCACCCAGGTCGACCTGCCGCGTGGCACCAAGTCGGGCCTGGCCCATGTGATCGAGGTGCTCAAGGACGTGCCGGGCATCAGCTTCACCCACTTCCAACCCAAGGATGTGGTTCGTCACCCACTGGTACAGCGTATCGTCGAAGCCTATGACCGCTTCGATGCCCGTCAGGCCAAGCCCGAGGCGCCCGGCAAAGATGCTTGAGCTCGATTTGCAAAGGGCTACGGACGCTGCCGCCCCGGATGACGCTGCTTTCCGCCGCTGGTGCGAGCTGGCCTTGCGCCAGCGCAGCGCCGATTCCGAGATGACCATTCGTCTGGTCGACGAAGCCGAAGGCCGCGAACTAAATCACACCTATCGGCACAAAGATTACGCGACCAACGTCCTGTCGTTCCCGGCGGACGTACCCGACGATCTGCTGGATATCCCACTGTTGGGTGATCTGGTGATTTGCGTGCCAGTGGTCGAGCGCGAGGCTGCCGAACAGGGCAAAGCCTTGCAAGCCCACTGGGCACACCTGGTAATTCACGGCTGCCTGCACCTACTCGGCTACGACCACATCGAGGACGATGAGGCCGAGGAAATGGAAGCGCTGGAACGGGAATTGCTGGCAGAACTGGGTCACCCCGACCCCTATGCCGACGATGAAAACGAACCTCTCACACACTGATACACCAAGGATCACGAGAAACGCCATGAGCGAAGATCGATCGAGCAACGGGCAAAAGTCCTGGCTGGGTAAACTGACCCAGGCTTTTGCCCATGAGCCGAAAAACCGCCAGGAGCTCCTTGAGCTGCTGCGCGAAGCCCATCAGAACAAGCTGCTCGACAGCGAAGCGCTGACCATCGTCGAGGGTGCCATCCAGGTTGCAGACCTGCAGGTTCGCGACATCATGGTTCCGCGTTCGCAAATGATCAGCATCAAGGCGACCCAATCGCCGCGCGAATTCCTGCCGGCGGTCATCGACGCCGCCCACTCGCGCTACCCGGTGATCGGCGAAAGCCATGACGATGTGCTCGGGATCCTGCTGGCCAAGGACCTGCTGCCGCTGATCCTCAAGGAGAACGGCGACAGCTTCAACATCAAGGACTTGCTGCGCCCGGCCACCTTCGTGCCGGAGTCCAAACGCCTGAACGTGCTGCTGCGCGAATTTCGCGCCAACCACAACCACATGGCCATCGTCATCGACGAATACGGCGGCGTGGCCGGGCTGGTGACCATCGAGGACGTGCTGGAGCAGATCGTCGGCGATATCGAAGACGAGCATGACGTCGAAGAAGACAGCTACATCAAGCCGCTGCCAAGTGGCGACTTCCTGGTCAAGGCGTTGACCCCGATCGACAACTTCAATGAGTTCTTCGATAGCGGGTTCTCCGATGACGAGTTCGACACCGTTGGCGGCTTGGTGATGAGCGCCTTCGGCCACCTGCCCAAGCGTAACGAAACCACCGAGATTGGCGCCTACAAGTTCCGTATTCTCAATGCCGACAGCCGGCGGATACACTTGCTGCGACTGACCCCGATCACCCGTTAAGGACTCACATGCGTTGGATCACCCGCCCCGGCTGGCCCGGTAACCTGCTGGCCTTGGCGGCCGGCGCATCGACGCTCCTGGCCCTGGCACCGTTCGATATCTGGCCGGTGGCTTTGTTGTCCATTGCCCTGCTGTACCTGGGCCTACGAGAACTCAACCCACGCCAGGCCATGTGGCGCGGGTGGTGGTTCGGTTTCGGCCTGTATGGTGCCGGCACCTGGTGGATCTATGTCAGCATGAACACCTACGGCGGCGCTTCGCCTTTGTTGGCGATCGCACTGCTGTTGGCATTCTTCGCCGCCCTCGCCTGGTTCTTCGCCTTGCCCACTTGGTTATGGGCGCGCTGGTTGCGACGCAACGAGGCGCCGCTGGCAGATGCCTTGTGCTTTGCCGCGCTGTGGCTGTTGCAGGAGGCGTTCCGGGGCTGGTTCCTCACCGGTTTCCCCTGGCTCTACGCCGGCTACAGCCAGCTCGATGGCCCCCTTGCCGGCCTGGCACCGTTGGGCGGGGTGTGGCTGGTGTCCTTCACCTTGGCATTGACCGCTGCGCTGCTGTGCAACCTGCACCGTCTGCGCCAACGCCCGTCGTTCCTGGCTGTGGGTGTGGTGCTGCTGTTAGCGCCTTGGGTGATCGGCATGGCCCTTAAGGGCCACGCCTGGACCACGCCTGCGGGCGACCCCTTGAAGGTCGCGGCCCTGCAGGGCAATGTCGAGCAGGATCTGAAATGGGACCCAGCCCACATCGATGCGCAACTGGCGCTGTACCGCGACATGAGCTTCAGGTCAAAGCCGGTCGACCTGCTGGTGTGGCCGGAAACCGCCGTGCCGGTACTCAAGGACCAGGCCCAGGGCTATATCGACGTGATGGGGCGTTTTGCCGCCGACCGGCATTCGGCGCTGATCACCGGCGTGCCCGTACGTGAGATCGTGCATCGCCAGCGCCGCTTCTACAACGGCGTAACGGTGACCGGCGAAGGCGACGGCACCTACCTCAAGCAAAAGCTGGTGCCTTTCGGCGAGTATGTACCGCTGCAGGACATGCTGCGCGGCGCGATCGAGTTCTTCAACCTGCCGATGTCCGACTTTGCCCGTGGCCCTGAAGACCAGCCCTTGCTGCAAGCCAAGGGTTACCAGGTTGCACCATTCATCTGCTACGAAGTGGTCTACCCAGAATTCGCAGCGAGCCTGGCGGCGCGCAGCGATCTGCTGCTGACCATCAGCAACGATACCTGGTTCGGCACTTCGATCGGCCCGCTGCAACACTTGCAGATGGCACAGATGCGCGCACTGGAGGCTGGCCGTTGGATGATCCGAGCCACCAACAACGGCGTAACCGCGCTGATCGACCCGTTTGGCAAGATCACCGCGCAAGTGCCGCAGTTCCAGCGGGCGGTGTTGTATGGAGACGTGGTGCCGATGCAGCAACTGACGCCCTACCTGCAATGGCGCTCCTGGCCGCTGGCGATCCTGTGCGGACTCTTGCTGGGCTGGGCGCTGCTGGCAGGCCGTATCGCCAAGACCGTCTGAATGGGCCGCGCCGGAATCTTCGCGGCTGCAGCCGCTCCCACAGGTGGAGTTCATCACGCGTGATGGGCGGACCACAGTGGGAGCGGGGTTGCCTGCGAAAAGGCCGCGCAGGTTTCAATAGAACAACCGATACCCCACCAACCCTGCCGCTTCGTTGAGCAACTGCCCGCTCTGCCACATAGCCCGGCTTTCTGGCAGCAACCCGGCAAACGGCCGGGCATGATCGCGCCCCAGGAACCCGACCGGCGCCGGGACCACCTCGAAGCCGGCACGCTCGAAGCACCAGCGCGAGCGCTGCATGTGCCAGGCCTGGGTCACCACCACCACACGACGGATGCCGAGCGGTTGCAACAGCTTTGCGCTGAACTGGGCATTCTCCCACGTGGTACGGCTGGCCTGCTCCTGCCACTTCACCGGCACCGCGAAATCCTCACGCAGCCGATCAGCCATCAGCCGCGCTTCACTGGGCGGCGTGCCGTAGTGCAGGCCGCCGCTGGTCAATACCGGTAAGCCCGAGGCCTTCGCCAGTTGCGCCGCAAAACGTATGCGCTCGAACGCCGTGGCAGTGGGCTGGTCACCCCCACCCCAGGCAGGGTCGCCACGTTCGCGCCCAGCACCGAGCACCACGATGGCGTCAGCCTTGCTCGCCAGCCCGGCCCAGTCTGCGGTAGCTAACGGCGGTTCGCTTTCCAACAGGCGGGCAGCCTGCTGCACCACCAGCGGCAAACTCATCAGCCACAGCCCGCCCAAGCCTGCGGCAAAGCACAGTGCCGCCAGACGAGGCCGTCGCCTGCGCAACCACCAGGCAGCGAGCAGCAGTACGAACAGCACGCCAGGCGGCATAAGCCATTGCTTGATGAAAAACCGAATTGGCATCGACACACCTCCGTGGAAGGCGTGCAGCCTATAAAGGAACGGCGCCGGTCAACAAGCCTGAACCGGCGCCGATTCGAGAAGTGTGTTGTAAACGCGCCGCGCCATGTCTGCGCCTGGCGCCAGAACCACTAGCGATTGAGCAGCGTCCTGGTGCGTGCCGTACTAGGCGGGCGTCTCTTGTCCTTGAGCCAGATAATCTTTGCCGTTGTCGGTTCCGCTTGCGGGAATGTACCGGCGCAGGCATTGCGGCGTTCCGGGAGGCGTTCCAGGTAGGCCTTGATCACTTCGAACTCTGCATGGCTCAGGCCACGCAACTCCAGCTCGGCTGGCATCTCGTCGCGCAATCGCACCGATGTTCTGGCGGTTTCCAATGCCAGGCCAAGGCGGTCGATCAGGCGTTCGTAAAGCTCCGGTTTGACTGCGGGTAGCTGCGTCTCTCCCATCCGTTCACCTCATTGAAGATAAATAACATCTCCCCCCACACCTGAGCTTAGCGTTGCTGCGAAAAGCAGCTGGATGCCGCGACCAGCGGGCATTCGCAATCAAGGTTTCCCACGATGCGCGGCGCTGCTGTATGCTACGGCGTTCACTCTATTACGACACCGGAGTGCCGGACGCAGCGAGGTTCCGCTGCCTGGAACAAGGTCTCTTCCCTCTCAGCAAAAAGTAGCCATGCACGAACAATACACGCCCCGTGATATCGAAGCCGCCGCCCAGAACTTCTGGGACGAGCAACAATCGTTCGCTGTTACCGAACAGCCTGGCAAGGACACCTACTACTGCCTGTCGATGTTCCCGTACCCGAGCGGCAAGCTACACATGGGCCACGTGCGCAACTACACCATCGGTGACGTGATTGCCCGCTACCAGCGCATGCTGGGCAAGAACGTCCTGCAACCGATGGGCTGGGACGCTTTTGGCATGCCGGCAGAAAACGCGGCAATGAAGAACAATGTCGCCCCGGCCAAGTGGACGTACGAAAACATCGAGTACATGAAGACCCAGCTCAAGAGCCTGGGCCTGGCCATCGATTGGGCGCGTGAAGTCACCACCTGCAAGCCGGACTACTACCGCTGGGAGCAGTGGCTGTTCACCCGCCTGTTCGAAAAAGGCATCATCTATCGCAAGAACGGGACCGTGAACTGGGACCCCGCCGACCAGACCGTACTGGCCAACGAGCAGGTCATCGATGGCCGCGGCTGGCGCTCGGGCGCGCTGATCGAAAAGCGCGAAATCCCGATGTATTACTTCCGCATCACCGACTACGCCGACGAGCTGCTGGAAAGCCTCGACGAATTGCCGGGCTGGCCTGAGCAGGTCAAGACCATGCAGCGCAACTGGATCGGCAAGTCGCGCGGCATGGAAGTGCAGTTCCCGTACGACCAGGCCAGCATTGGCCACGAAGGCACCCTGAAGGTGTTCACCACCCGGCCTGACACCCTGATGGGTGCAACCTACGTCGCCGTGGCTGCCGAGCACCCACTGGCCACTCAGGCCGCCCAGGGCAACCCGGCGCTGCAGGCATTCATCGACGAATGCAAGAGCGGCAGCGTGGCCGAGGCCGACATGGCCACCCAGGAGAAGAAGGGCATGCCCACTTCCCTGTTCGTCCAGCATCCACTCACTGGCCAGAAGCTGCCGGTGTGGGTCGCCAACTATGTGCTGATGCACTACGGCGACGGCGCGGTGATGGCTGTGCCAGCCCACGATGAGCGCGACTTCGAGTTCGCTCGCAAGTACGACCTGCCGGTCAAGGCCGTAGTGCGCACCAGTGCGGGCGATGAAGTGGGCCAGGAGTGGCAGGCCGCCTATGGCGAGCATGGCCAACTGATCAATTCCGCCGAATTCGACGGCCTGGACTTCGCCGGCGCCTTCGACGCCATCGAAGCCGCGCTTATCCGCAAGGACCTGGGCAAGTCGCGCACCCAGTTCCGCCTGCGTGACTGGGGCATCAGCCGCCAGCGTTACTGGGGCTGCCCGATTCCGATCATCCACTGCCCGTCGTGCGGTGATGTGCCAGTGCCGCAAGAGCAACTGCCGGTCACCCTGCCGGAAAACGTGGTGCCGGACGGCGCTGGTTCGCCACTGGCGCGCATGCCTGAATTCTACGAGTGCACCTGCCCGAAATGCGGCGCTGCGGCCAAACGCGAAACCGACACCATGGACACCTTCGTGGAATCGTCCTGGTACTTCGCCCGCTACGCGTCGCCTAACTACGAAGGTGGCATGGTCGACCCGAAAGCGGCCAACCACTGGTTGCCGGTCGATCAGTACATCGGTGGTATCGAGCATGCGATCCTGCACCTGCTGTACGCGCGCTTCTTCCACAAGCTGATGCGCGACGAAGGCCTGGTCACTTCCAACGAGCCGTTCAAGAACCTGCTGACCCAAGGCATGGTAGTGGCCGAGACCTACTACCGTGTGGCTGCCAACGGCGGCAAGGACTGGTTCAACCCGGCCGACGTCGAGATCGAGCGCGATGCCAAGGCCAAGATCATCGGCGCACGCCTGAAGACCGACGGCCTGCCGGTGGAAATCGGTGGCACCGAGAAGATGTCCAAGTCCAAGAACAACGGCGTCGACCCCCAGTCGATGATCGACCAGTACGGCGCCGACACCTGCCGCCTGTTCATGATGTTCGCCTCGCCGCCTGACGCAAGCCTGGAGTGGTCCGACTCCGGCGTTGAAGGCGCAAGCCGCTTCCTGCGCCGCGTATGGCGCCTGGCCCAGGCACACGTGGCCCAAGGCCTGCCGGGCAAGCTGGATGTCGCTGCCCTGGACGATGCGCAGAAGGTCATCCGCCGCGCCATCCACGCGGCGATCAAGCAGGCCAGCACCGACGTGGGTCAGTTCCACAAGTTCAACACCGCCATCGCCCAGGTGATGACCGTGATGAACGTGCTGGAAAAGGCTCCGCAGGCCACCGAACAAGACCGTGCCTTGCTGCAAGAAGGCCTGGAAGCAGTAACCCTGCTGCTGGCACCGATCACCCCGCACATCTCCCATGAGCTGTGGAAGCAACTGGGCCACGATCAGGCTGTGATCGACGCCAACTGGCCTGCGGTGGACGAAAGCGCCCTGGTTCAGGACAGCATCACCCTGGTGGTGCAGGTCAACGGCAAGCTGCGCGGCCAGGTAGAGATGCCTGCCGCCGCAAGCCGCGAAGAAGTCGAAGCCGCTGCCCGCAGCAATGAAAATGTCCTGCGCTTCATCGATGGCCTGACCATCCGCAAGGTCATCGTGGTACCGGGCAAACTGGTCAACATCGTAGCCAACTGATGGCAACGCTCACCCGTACCACGTGCGGGTGAGCGGTATCGGCCCACAAGGGAGCAACAACATGATCAAACGCAATCTGCTGGTAATGGGCCTGGCCGTGCTGCTCAGCGCCTGCGGTTTCCAGCTGCGCGGCACCGGCACCAACGAGCTGAGTGTCAAGGAAATGGACGTGAGCGCACGTAACGCCTACGGCCCGACGCTGGTGCAACTGCGCGAAGTACTCCAGCGCAGCGGCGTCAATGTGCATACCGGCGCGCCTTATCGCCTGGTGCTGACCAACGAACAGGAAAACTCGCGCTCGGCAAGCTACGCCGGCGGCAACGCCACGGCCGAGTACGAGCTCACCACCACCCTCAACTACAGCATCCAGGGCCTGAACAACCTCGAATTGCTGAGCGACAAGGTGGAAGTGCGCAAGACCTATGTTCGTGACGGTGGCAACATTACCGGCTCCGATCAGGAAGCCCAGCGTGCACGCGAAGAAATGCGCCGCAATCTGGTGCAAGCGATGGTCTCGCGTCTGCAGATGCTGACGCCTTCGCAGCTCGACGAACTGCAGGCCAAGGCCGATGCCCGTGCCAAGGCTGAGGCCGAGGCGCTCGAAGCAGCACGCCGGCAGCAGGCGGAAACGCCGCAGCAGTCGCCGATGGAAATCCCGGGCAAATAAGCCCGCGCGGGGCGCTTCGGCGCCCCTCCTGCTCCCATGAAGCTCTCCCCCGCCCAACTCGGCAAACACTTGCAAGGTAGCCTGGCCCCGGTTTACGTGGTCAGTGGCGATGACCCGCTGCTGTGCCAGGAGGCTGCCGACGCCATCCGTACCGCCGCGCGCGCGCAAGGTTTTGACGAGCGCCAGGTGTTCAGCGCCGACGCCAACTTCGACTGGGGCACTCTGTTACAAGCAGGGGCCAGCTTGTCGCTGTTCGCCCAACGCCGCCTGCTGGAGCTGCGCCTGCCCTCGGGCAAGCCAGGTGACAAAGGGGCTGCGGCGCTGATCGAGTACTGCGCCAAACCGGCCGAGGATACGTTGCTGCTGGTCAGCCTGCCCAAGCTCGATGGCAGTGCGCAAAAGACCAAGTGGGGCAAGGCGCTGATCGAAGGTGCCCACTGTCAGTTCATCCAGATCTGGCCGGTGGATGCCCAGCAGTTGCCGCAATGGATCAACCAACGCCTGGCGCAGGCCGGGCTGTCGGCCCAGCGCGATGCCGTCGACCTGATCGCCGCGCGGGTCGAAGGCAACTTGCTGGCAGCCGCTCAGGAAATCGAAAAGCTCAAACTGCTGGTAGACGGCAACCAAGTCACCGTCGAGACGGTGCAGGCTGCGGTCGCCGACAGCGCGCGCTTCGACGTTTTCGGGCTGGTTGATGCCATTCTCAATGGCGAAGCCGCTCACGCCCTGCGCATGCTCGAAGGCTTGCGTGGCGAGGGTGTCGAGCCACCGGTGATTCTCTGGGCACTGGCCCGTGAGCTGCGCCTTCTGGCGGGGCTGGCGCAACAATTCAGCCAAGGCGTGCCACTGGACAAAGCCTTCAGCCAGGCGCGCCCGCCTGTGTGGGACAAGCGCCGCCCGCTGGTCAGCAAAGCCCTGCAGCGGCTCTCGGCGCAGCGCTGGGCGCAATTACTGCAGGATGCCCAGCACATCGATGCACAAATCAAAGGCCAAGCCGAAGGCTCGCCTTGGACAACGCTGTCACGCCTGACGCTATTAATGGCCGGGCAGCGCTTGGTACTCCCTGCGCAATAACAGGGCTGCGTTGTGGGCGGGACCACGTACAAATATGGACGACCCCGTGCCATCCATCGCTGGGTTAGCTCATATACACAATCAATTGGCCCCGCCCCCCTCTGCGGCCTAAAGTTCGCCCCGCAAAGCTACCAACCGGGACCTCGATCATGAGCAAAAAACCCAAAAAACATGGCCCCAACAAAGCCAAGTCGATTATCGCCCAACCGCTGTTTCGCTGCCGCCAGGAGCGACCGGACAAGGGCAAAGGCAGCTACCGCCGCGAAGCCTTCCAATCGAGAGATTGGGAGGCTTCTTACTTTTTGGCCGCATGAAAGCATCCAGCGCGCAGGCATGATATGGTCGGCACCTGACCTGCAATTCTGGATCTGTGCATGCTCTTGAGTCCTCTGCCCCGTTGGAAATCCCGCCAGTTACTCGCGGCCTCCAGCTTCATCCTGCTCGTCGCCTGCGCGGAAAAACCCACCGCCGCAGACGCCCTGCCGCTGGCCCCCGCTCAGCCAGCGCCGGTAGTCACCCTGCCCAGCGCCACGCCTGACATCAGCACCGAAGTCCAGCCGCTGCAAACCTTTGCCCAGTGGCAGGCCAACTTCCGCCAGCAGGCACTGCAGGCCGGGATCGCGCCAAGCACCTTCGACCGAGCGTTTCTCGGCATCACCCCCGATATGGACGTGATCAAGGCCGACCGCAGCCAGCCCGAATTCACCCGCCCGGTCTGGGAATACCTGGAAGGCGCACTGTCCCCGCTGCGCGTGCGCAACGGTAAGAGGCTGCTGGAACAAAATGCCGAATTGCTGGGCCGTATCGAGCAACGTTATGGCGTAGATCGCCAGGTGCTGGTCGCTGTATGGGGCATGGAAAGCAACTTCGGCCAGTTCCAGGGCAATAAGTCGGTGATCCGCTCACTGGCGACCCTGGCCTACGAAGGCCGCCGCCCACAGTTCGCTCAGGATCAACTGATCGCCGCTCTGCAGATCATCCAACACGGCGATATCCAGCCTGAGACCATGCGTGGCTCGTGGGCTGGCGCCATGGGCCAGACCCAGTTCATTCCCACCACCTATAACACCCATGCAGTGGATTTCGACGGCGATGGCCGCCGGGATATCTGGAACAGCACACCAGACGCCCTGGCCTCGACGGCGCATTACCTGCAGAGCTCTGGCTGGAAGCAGGGCCAGCCGTGGGGCTTCGAAGTGCAGGTTCCGGCAGGGTTCGACTTCTGGCAGGCAGACGGCGCCCTGCGCAAGCCCGTATACGAATGGTTGCAGATGGGTGTCAGGCTGCCGGCCGGGACTCAGCTGCCAGCGGGTAGCAACCAGTTGTCGGCGGCTTTACTGCTGCCAGCCGGCGCTCGTGGGCCAGCGTTTTTGGTGCTGGACAACTTCCGCGCCATTCTCAAGTACAACAATTCGTCGGCCTACGCCCTGGCCGTCAGCCTGTTGGGTGATCGTTTCTCGGGCTGGGGCTTCATCAGCGGGAGCTGGCCGAAGGAAGATTTGCCATTGAGCCGCAGCGAGCGGATGGAGTTGCAGAATCTGCTCAACGCCAGCGGGCACGAAGCCGGCAATCCGGATGGCATCATCGGAGCCAATACCCGCAAAGCAATCCGTAATGCCCAGCAGCAACTGGGGTGGCCTGCCGATGGCTACCCAACTCATAAACTGCTCGATAGCTTGCGCCAACGCTGATGCATCGGGGGCCGCACTGCGGCCCCGCCCTCTCAAGCCTGGAACAGATCCTGCTCCAGCACCAAGCTCTGCTGCTGGCTGTCCAGCCTCACCTGCGCCCCCAGCGGCAAACAGACATTCGGGTCGCAATGCCCGCTGCGCCACCCTGCCAATACTGGCACGCCCAGCGGCCCGAACGTCTGCTCGAGCAACGGCGTCAACGCGGCAACGGTTATCCCGGCAAAATCCCCCACCAACACGCCCTTGATGCCTGCCAGCTTACCGGCAAGGCGCAGCTGGGTGAGCAGCCTGTCCACCCGGTACAGCGGCTCGTTGACATCTTCGATGAACAAAATGCAGCCTTGGGTTTCGATTTCGGCCGTTGTGCCCAGCGTCGCACCTAGCATCGACAGATTCCCACCCAGCAATCGCCCACTGGCAACGCCAGGGGTCACGCTATGCAAGGCGATCTCGGCTGGATGAACGATCGCATCGCCCTTGCCCAGCAAACCACCCAATTGCGCCAATAGCGACGACTCGGTCGGCTGCAGCTTGGCGCCCAACAGGTCGGCATTGAGCATCGCGCCGTGGAAGGTGAGCAGCCCTGTGTGCCGATAGATGGCCGTGTGCAGTGCGGTGATGTCGCTGTAGCCCACCAGAGGTTTAGGGTTGCGGCCAATCAGCTGGAAATCCAGCCGGTCGAGCAGCCGCATGCTGCCATACCCGCCACGCATGCACAGGATGGCGTGGATATCCGGGTCGGCAAAAGCCTCATGCAAATCGGCCAGGCGCTGCTCATCGCTACCTGCCAGGTAACCCGCGGCCTGCATAGCCCCTGGGTAGATCCGGCAACGCAGGCCCCGCTCGGCAAACCACTGGGTAGCCTTTTGCGTATCCAGGCGAGCCGGCCCGGCGGGCGCAACGATGGCGAAACAGGCGTCGGCACCCAGCGCTTTGGGCAAACGAGATTCGGGGGATTCAGCGCGATGCATCGCAGCTCCTTAGGCAAAAACAAAAATGCCGATGCCGCCTTTCAGCGAACATCGGCATGTTCAGCACAGGCTCGGATCAGAGCTTGATCTTGGCTTCGTGCGCCTGCTGGTCGGCATGGTACGACGAACGCACCAACGGGCCGGACGCTACGTTCTTGAAGCCCATCTTGTAGCCTTCTTCGGCGAACCAGGCAAAGGTGTCCGGGTGAACGAAACGCTGTACTGGCAAGTGGCTGCGCGAAGGCTGCAGGTACTGGCCGAGGGTCAGCATGTCGATGTCATGCTCACGCATACGGTGCATCACCTCGATCACTTCCTCGTCGGTTTCGCCCAAACCAAGCATCAGGCCCGATTTGGTCGGCACGTGCGGCACCATCTGCTTGAATTTCTGCAGCAGGTCCAAGGACCAGTCGTAGTCCGAACCAGGGCGTGCAGCTTTGTAAAGGCGCGGCACTGTTTCCAGGTTGTGGTTGAACACATCTGGCGGTGTTTGCGCGGTGATTTCCAGGGCGACGTCCATGCGGCCACGGTAGTCCGGCACCAGGGTTTCCAGCTGTACGCCCGGCGACAAGGCGCGGATCTCGCGAATGCAGTCGGCAAAGTGCTGCGCACCACCGTCACGCAGGTCGTCGCGGTCAACCGAAGTGATCACCACATATTTGAGGCGCAGATCGGCGATGGCTACGGCCAGGTTCTTTGGCTCGTCCAGGTCCAGCGGCTTCGGCCGGCCGTGGCCGACGTCACAGAACGGGCAACGACGGGTGCAGATATCACCCATGATCATGAAGGTCGCAGTACCACCGGAGAAGCACTCGCCCAAGTTCGGGCAGGACGCCTCTTCGCACACACTGTGCAGCTTGTGCTTGCGCAGCAGTTGCTTGATACGGTCGACCTCTGGCGAAACCGGGATGCGCACGCGGATCCAGTCAGGCTTTTTCGGCAGCTCGTCGGTGGGAATGATCTTCACCGGGATGCGCGCGACTTTCTCAGCACCACGCAGCTTAACTCCAGCTTCCACTTTCTTCGGCGCTGGGCGCGCGGTGGCATCCTGGGTGGGGGTCAGGTTAGGCACGGCTTCTTGCACAGTTGTCATATTCAGTCGATTCCGCCCGTCAGGGTCGTCTGCTCAGCGTAGTCGAGGTGCTTGACCAGCTGTCCGCGCAGCCTTGTCCTGACCTCGTCGAGTTCGATCGGGCCTGCCAGGTCGCGCAGCTGGGTCATTGCCAGCCCCGCATACCCGCAGGGGTTGATTCGGCGGAATGGCGCAAGGTCCATGTCCACGTTCAGGGCAAGGCCGTGAAACGAACGGCCATTGCGGATTCGCAGGCCGAGGGAGGCGATTTTCGCTCCGTCGACATAGACACCTGGCGCATCGGGCTTGGCCATGGCGCTGACGCCGTAGCTGGCCAGCAGGTCGATCAGGGTCTGCTCGATACGGCTGACCAGGTCGCGCACGCCAAAACCCAGGCGACGCACGTCCAGCAGCAGGTAAGCCACGAGCTGCCCGGGGCCGTGATAGGTCACCTGGCCGCCGCGGTCAGTTTGCACCACCGGAATATCGCCCGGCACCAGCAGGTGCTCGGCCTTGCCGGCCTGCCCCTGGGTGAAGACTGCGGGATGCTCGACCAGCCAGATTTCGTCCTGGCTGTGCGGGCCGCGCTGCTCGGTGAAGCGGCGCATAGCCTCCAGTACCGGTTCATACGGTTGCAGGCCAAGCTCGCGCACCCCGAGGCAAAGCGGCATCAGAGCACCATTTTCACGATGCCGGTGGCACGCAGGGCACTGTTGATGTCATGCAGCTGGTTTTCGCTTTCAGCGACGATGTGCAGCTGCACGGTGGTGTACTTACCTTCCTTGCTCTGGCGTTCGGCCAAAGTGGAAAGGTCGACCTTGGCATGCTTGCTCAGGATCTCGATCACCGTGTCCCGGAAGCCGACAACGGTGTCGCCGATGACCTTGATCGGGTAATCGGCGCAGGGGAATTCGATTTTGTGCGACTTGACGTCAGGTTCGCTCATGGCGGAAACGGCCTCGTAAGCCGTGGCAACAACAACGCCCCCGCAGATGCGCGGGGGCTTGCAGGTCACGTATCAGTTGAACAACCCGTAGAAGAATAGACGGATGCTATCCCACATACGGCGGAAGAAACCACCTTCCTCGACGCCATCGAGGGCGATCAGGTCGGCGCTGTGAACCACGTTCTCGTCCAGTTTGACTTCCACTTTACCGATCACGTCACCTTTGGCGATCGGTGCGGTGAGCTGCGGGTTCATGGTCATCGAAGCCTGCAGGCGCTTGAGCTGCCCTTTAGGCATGGTCATGGTCAGGTCTTCGGCCAGGCCGGCTTTGACTTCGCTGGTGGCGCCCTTCCACACCGGTGCTTTGGTCAGCTCGGTGCCCTTCTGGTAGAAGGTCTGGGTTTCGAAGAAGCGGAAGCCGTAAGTCAGCAGCTTCTGGGTTTCGGCGGCGCGGGCTTGTTCGCTGTTGGTGCCGAACACCACGGCGATCAGACGCTGACCGTCACGCACGGCCGATGCCACCATGCAGTAGCCGGCTTCTTCGGTGTGGCCGGTTTTCAGACCATCGACGGTCTTGTCACGCCACAGCAGCAGGTTGCGGTTAGGCTGCTTGATGTTGTTCCAGAAGAACTCTTTCTGCGAGTAGATCGCGTAGTGAGCCGGGTCGATGTTGATGATCGCGCGGGCCAACACGGCCATGTCGTGCGCCGAGGAGTAGTGCTCCGGGTTCGGCAGGCCGGTGGGGTTCATGAAGTGGCTGTTGGACATGCCCAGTTCGGCAGCGGTCTTGTTCATCATGTCGGCGAAAGCGTCTTCGCTGCCAGCGATGTGCTCGGACAAAGCGACCGAGGCATCGTTGCCGGACTGGATGATGATGCCGTGCAGCAGGTCGCTGACGGTGACCTGGCTGCCGACCTTGATGAACATACGCGAACCACCGGTGCGCCAGGCGTTCTCGCTGACGGTGACCGGGTCGTTTTCGCCGATCTGGCCACGACGGATATCGACGGTGGCGATGTAGGCGGTCATCAGTTTGGTCAGGCTGGCCGGTGGCAGGCGCTCGTCACCGTTGTTCTCGACCAGCACGTTGCCGCTGGACGCGTCCATGAGTACGTAGGACTTGGCAGCCAACTGCGGTGGGGCAGGCATCATCTGCTCTGCTGCGAAGGCAGCAGGCGTGAGCATCAGCAGTACGGGCAGGCAAAGTCGTTTGGCAAGGTTGGTGATGTTCATCCGTCTCTCGTAAATCGCTAATGGTCTGATGTTCCCTGGGCCACATCGTGTGCCCAGCGCCAGTCAGTCTAGTTTTGATGGCCATCGGGCCGGCCCACAAAGTGCGGCTTTATGCCGCTGCGGGCAAAAGCCGACATTGTACATGCCCAGGCCCGGCAATTCATGACAAAACCGACAGTTTGGTGTGATGCCAGCCAGTCAAGGTTTCAGACTCATTCAATGGCGCCGCCGAAGGCTGCAAAACAGCCCCGATCGGCTCAACTGACTGGCATTACACGTTGGCGTTTGTTTTCCGCGCAAGGTACATGCCCACTAGGATTTACACCCCAGCAGCCGCGCGACCCGCCCGGTCAGTCAGCTGTGACCAGCTTGGCCTGGCCAAGGTTCGCCATGCGAATGCTGTTCTGTGCCTGTTGGATCTCGCCCGGGCTGCTGAATGGCCCAAGGCGCACACGGTGCAGGGTTTGCTGATTACGCACGATAGAGCTGATGAACACCGGAGCACTGACCATGGTGCTCAGCTTGGAGCGCAACAGTTCGGCGGCATCGGGGTTGGCGAAGGCCCCTACCTGAAGGACGTTGCCGCTGCCCGCCGGGATGCTGTTACCGCCCACCTGCACAGGCACGACTGGCGCCGCGTGCTGCTGGGGTGGCGGGGTCCATTGCTCGACCCGGCCGGTGCTGGCGGCAATGGCCTGGGTTTGCGCGACCTGTGGCTCTTTGAGCATCAGCGGCGGCTGCTGCCCCTTCTGCGCCCACCACTGCTGCGGGTCGATACCCTCGACTCGCACATGGGCGGTGCCGATCTCGGCATAACCGAGTTTCTTCGCCGCGGCATAGGACAGGTCGATGATGCGATCCGAGTAGAACGGCCCACGGTCATTGACCCGCAGGATCACACTGCGGCCATTGGCCAGGTTGGTAACCCGCACATAGGCCGGCAAGGGCAGGGTCTTGTGCGCCGCACTCATGCCGTACAGGTCGTAGAGTTCGCCGTTGGCGGTGTTCTGGCCGTGGAACTTGGTGCCATACCAGGAAGCCGTACCTTCGGCGCGGTAGTTGCGCGCGTCCTGCATCGGGTAGTAGGTCTTGCCCAGTACCGTGTAGGGGTTGGCCTTGTAGGCCCCCGTGTGAACGGTTGGTGTGGCATCGGGGATCTTGTTGACATCCACATCCCACCAGGGTGCACCGTCTTTGTGGGCTCGGTTGATGTCCAGGCCAGGCTGGGCACGGACGACGTTGCCCTTGCTCTGGGAAGTCGGCCGGCTAGAGGAGCAACTGACCAGCAGCATGCCGACGGCCATGCAGGTCAGCAGCTTGAAGGTGTTGGCTGAGAAGATTGCGCGCATTACTTGACGCCCCGTACTTGGACCAGCTGTTGAGCTAGCTGATGCACCGCCATGGCATACATCACGCTGCGGTTGTAGCGAGTGATCGCGTAGAAGTTTTTCAGGCCCATCCAGTATTCAGGGCCGTTCTCGCCATCCAGGCGGAACGCGGTTACCGGCAGATCATCGCGCAACGCATCATGGCTCGACCAGCCCAAGGCCTGCAACTGCCCGACGGTTTTAACAGGTTCGATGCCGGTAGTCAGGCCAAGGTCTGCCTGCGAGCCACTGACCTGGGCACGGCTGACCACACCCTCGCCTGCCACCCAGCCATGGCGCTTGAAGTAGTTGGCTACGCTGCCGATGGCATCGTCGGGGTTGTTCCAGATATTGATGTGGCCATCGCCGTCGAAGTCCACAGCGTAGTTGCGAAAGCTGCTGGGCATGAACTGCGGCAGGCCCATGGCGCCGGCGTAGGAACCTTTGAGCGTCAGCGGGTCGAGTTGCTCGTCGCGAGCCAATAGCAGGTACTCGCGCAGTTCCTTGCGGAAGAATTTGGCACGGGGCGGGTAGTCGAAGCCCAGGGTCGACAGGGCATCGATCACGCGGAAGTTGCCGGTGTTGCGGCCGAAGAAGGTTTCGACACCAATGATGGCGACGATGTATTGCGCAGGTACGCCATATTCCTGCTCGGCGCGGGCAAGAACTGCCTCATGCTGGCGCCAGAAGTCGACACCGCGGGCGATGCGGGCGTCGGTGATGAACATGGGCCGGTAGTCCTTCCACGGCTTGACCCGCTCGGCAGGGCGGGAGATGGCATCGAGGATCGACTGCTTGCGCTGCACTTCCTTGAACACGCCCATCAATTGCTCGGGGGCAAAACCGTAGTCACGGCTCATCTGGCCCACGAACTCGGCCACCTGCGGCGAGTTGTCGTAGTCGCCGGCATGGGCCAGTTGTACAGCGCCGAACAGGCCCACCGCACCGAACCACGGCACACAACGGGCAGCCCAGTTACGCACTGTTTGCATCAAATTCTTCACCTTTTTCAAACCTGGGCGATCCATTTGCGGTGCGTGTGGATCGACATCAAAACGCCAAACGCTGACAGCAGCGTCACCAACGAAGTTCCGCCATAGCTAATGAAGGGCAGCGGCACGCCCACCACGGGCAGCAGGCCACTGACCATGCCGATATTGACGAACACATAAACGAAGAAGGTCATGGTCAAGCTGCCAGCCAGCAACTTACCGAACAGCGTTTGCGCCTGGGCAGTGATCATCAGCCCACGGCCGATCAGCAGCAGGTAGACGATCAACAGCAGACAGATACCCACCAGACCGAACTCTTCACCGAGCACCGCGATGATGAAGTCGGTGTGGCTTTCGGGAAGAAAGTCCAGGTGTGACTGGGTACCCAGCAGCCACCCCTTGCCAAACACGCCACCGGAGCCAATCGCCGCCTTGGACTGGATGATGTTCCAGCCGGTACCCAGGGGGTCGCTCTCGGGGTCCAGGAAGGTCAGAACGCGCTGTTTCTGGTAGTCGTGCATCACGAAGAACCACATCGCCACCGCTACAGGCACCGTTGCTGCCAACACGCTCAGAATCCAGCGCCAGCGCAGGCCACCCATGAACAGCACGAAAGCGCCGGAGGCGAGAATCAGCAGCGCCGTGCCCAGGTCAGGTTGGCGGACGATAAGAATGAATGGCACTCCGATCAACACCAGGCTTATTGCCACGTGTTTCAGGTGCGGCGGCAAGGTACGTTTGGAGAGGTACCAGGCGATGGTCGCCGGCATGATGATCTTGAGAAATTCCGAAGGCTGGAAGCGGATCACCCCGGGGATGTTGATCCAGCGCGTGGCACCCATGGCGTTGTGGCCCATGACATCCACCACCACCAGCAGGAACACCCCCACCAGGTACGCCAACGGCACCCAGCGCGCCATGAAGCGCGGCTCCAACTGGGCGATGACGAACATCGAAACCAGCCCGATGCCGAACGAAGTCGCCTGCTTGAGCAGCAGGTCCCAGTTCTTGCCACTGGCTGAATAGAGCACGAACAGGCTGCCGGCCGCGAGGGTCAGCAGGATGATGAGCAAGGGGCCGTCGATGTGGATGCGCTGCAGGAAGCTGGCGCGTCGACGCATCACGTCCTCGCTTGAGAGCATGCGATCGAAATTGTTCTTCACTGGGCCGTTTCCTGGGCGACGGTGGCAGGCGCGAATTCGCTCTTGAGCCGGCCGCTTTCATCGAGCAGCCAGGCATCCATGATCTGCCGCACCACAGGGGCGGCAACGCCAGAGCCCGACTCGCCGTTCTCGACCATCACCGAGACCACGATCTTCGGATCGTCAGCCGGGGCGAAGGCCACGAACAGCGCGTGGTCGCGGTGGCGTTCCTGGAGTTTGTTACGGTCATACTTCTCGCCCTGCTTGATCGCCACCACCTGGGCGGTGCCGCTCTTGCCGGCAATGCGGTACTGGGCGCCGACCGCTGCCTTGCGCGCAGTACCTCGGGCGTTGTGCATGACCTGTTCCATACCGTGGGTGACCTTGGCCCAGTCGGACTTGTCACGCAGGACGATGTCCTGCATAGGGTTGGGGTCCAGCGGCGCCTGGCCTTCGATGGTCTTGGCCAGGTGTGGGCGGTTCCACACGCCTTTGTTGGCGATCAACGCGGTGGCTTGGGCCAGTTGCAGTGGGGTTGCCTGCATGTAGCCCTGGCCGATCCCGAGGATCAAGGTTTCACCCGGGAACCAGGCCTGACGGCGCGTTGCCCGCTTCCACTCACGCGATGGCATCAGGCCCGGCGACTCCTCGAACATATCCAGGGCAACCTTCTGGCCGATGCCGAATTTGTTCATGTAGCTGGAGAGCCGGTCGATGCCCATCTTGTGGGCAAGGTCGTAGAAGTAGGTGTCGTTGGAGCGCATGATTGCGGTATCCAGGTCTACCCAGCCGTCACCGGTACGGTTCCAGTTACGGTATTTGTGATCGTAGTTGGGCAGCTGGTAATAACCAGGGTCGAACACCCGGCTGCTGGCGTTGACCACGCCACTGTCGAGGCCGGCGATGGCCACCGCAGGCTTGATGGTCGAGCCTGGGGGGTAAAGCCCGCGCAACACACGGTTGAACAGCGGCCGGTCGATCGAGTCGCGCAGCTCGGCGTAGGCTTTGAAACTGATGCCCGTGACGAACAGGTTGGGGTCGAAGCTGGGCTGGCTGACCATGGCCAGTACTTCGCCGGTGCGCGGGTCGAGCGCCACCACGGCGCCACGCCGGCCACCCAGGGCGGCCTCGGCGGCTTCCTGCAGCTTGATGTCCAGGCTCAGCACGATGTCCTTGCCAGGCTTGGGGTCGGTACGCTTGAGCACGCGCAGCACACGGCCGCGGGCATTGGTTTCGACTTCCTCGTAACCCACCTGGCCGTGCAGCTCTGCCTCGTAGAAGCGCTCGATGCCGGTCTTGCCGATATGGTGGGTGCCGCTGTAATTCACAGGGTCGAGCGATTTGAGCTCTTTTTCGTTGATCCGCCCGACGTAACCCACCGAATGGGCGAAATGCGCACCCTGAGGATAATGACGCACCAGTTGGGCGACCACTTCTACCCCTGGGAGGCGGAACTGGTTGACCGCCACCCGAGCGATCTGCTCTTCGTTGAGCTCGAACAGGATAGGCACAGGCTCGAATGGCCGACGCCCCTGCTTCATGCGCTTTTCGAACAGCGCTCGGTCATCTGGGGTCAGCTCCAGCACTTGGACGATGGTGTCCAGCACTTCCTGCCAGTTGCCTGCACGTTCGCGGGTCATCGACAGGCTGAAGCTTGGCCGGTTGTCAGCGATGATCACGCCATTGCGGTCGAAGATCAGCCCACGGGTAGGCGGAATGGGCTGCACATGCACCCGATTGTTTTCCGATAGCGTGGAGTGATAGTCGTACTGGATGATCTGCAGGTAATACAACCGCGCAATCAGCACGCAGATGAGCAGCATCACCGCCACCGCGCCGACCACGACGCGGTTACGCACCAGGCGGGCGTCTTTCTCGTGGTCCTTGAGACGGATCGGCTGCGACATCGGACTGCTTACAGGCTCATTTGTGGTAAGGGTGCCCGGACAAGACTGTCCAGGCGCGGTAGATCTGCTCGCCGATCAGTATCCTTACCAACGGGTGCGGTAGGGTCAGCGGCGATAGCGACCAGCGCTGCTCGGCGCGTGCACAGACCTCAGGCGCCAGCCCCTCCGGGCCGCCCACCATCAAATTCACCGTGCGTGAGTCCAGGCGCCAGCGGTCCAGCTCGCTCGCCAACTGCTCGGTACTCCAGGGCTTGCCATGGACCTCGAGGGTTACGATGCGTTCCCCTGGCTGAACCTTGCTCAGCATGGCCTCGCCCTCCTGACGGATCAGGCGGGCGACATCGGCATTCTTGCCACGGGTATTGAGCGGGATTTCCACCAGCTCCAACGACAGCTCCTGGGGCAGGCGCTTGGCATATTCATGCCAGCCTTCCTCGACCCATTTGGGCATGCGCGAGCCGACCGCGATCAGGCGAAGACGCACGACGCTTCCTTATTCCCGGTCTTTGAGCTTGTCGGTGAAATAGTCGCTGGCGTTTTCCGGGCTGTGGTGCTTGGCATCGGCGGCACGGCTTTGCTCGGCACCCATCCACAGGCGCTCCAGATCATAGAACTGGCGAGCTGCAGCGGTCATCATGTGAACGATGACGTCGTTCAGGTCCAGCAGTACCCAATCACTGTCGCCCTTGCCTTCTTCACCCAGAGGCTGCGCGCCCTGTTTTTTGACCGACTCACGGACCTTTTCCAGCATCGCGTTGATCTGGCGGTTGGAGGTACCGGTGGCAATGATCATGTAATCGGTCAGGCTGTGCTTTTCGCGCACGTCAATGACCTGGATGTCCTGGGCCTTGACGTCTTCCAGGGCGCTGATGGTCAGCTTGACCAGTTCTTCGCCATTGATTTTCTGCTTGCTCATAAAAAACTCTTCAACTCGTTTGGATGAGGCGCCCTCGGGCACCGTCAGTTAGGGGCACGATACAGTTCGTGCGCCTCGATGTAGGCCAGTACGGCGTCCGGCACCAGGAACCTCACCGATTTGCCGCTGGCCAGCAGCTGTCGGATCTGTGTAGCGGACACCGCAAGCGGCGTCTGCCAGATGAACGAAATATTCCCCGCCGGGCCGGACATGGCGGTGGGATCGCTCTCCGAGCGCGCAGCCAGCAGGTTGCGCAACTCGTCAGGGGGTTCAACGTCGGCATCCGGGCGTTGCAGCACCAGGATATGACAGTGTTGCAGCAATTCGTCCCAGCGGTGCCAGGTGGGCAGGCCGCAGAAGGCATCCCAGCCCAACAGCAAGAACAGTTGGTCGTCGGGACCGAGCTCCAGGCGCACCGACTCCAGCGTGTCGATGGTGTACGACGGCTTGTCGCGTTCCAGTTCACGAGCATCGACACTCAGGCAGCTGACGCCCTGCACCGCTTCGCGAACCATTGCCAGGCGGTCTTGTGCCGCTACCTGGGGGGTATCACGGTGCGGCGGGCGGGCGTTGGGCAACAGGCGCAGCTCATCGAGCGCCATGAACTCGGCCACTTCCAGCGCGCTGCGCAGGTGGCCGATGTGCACGGGGTCGAAAGTACCGCCAAGAATGCCGATGCGCCGGACTGCCTGGGCCTTGCTCAACTCAGCAGGACTCCTGGCCGCGCAATTGGCCGTCGCCGATCACCACGTACTTCTCGCAGGTCAAGCCTTCCAGGCCGACAGGGCCGCGGGCGTGCAGCTTGTCGGTGGAAATGCCGATTTCCGCGCCCAGGCCATATTCGAAGCCATCGGCGAAGCAGGTCGGCGTGTTGAGCATCACCGATGCCGAGTCGACCTCAGCCATGAACTGACGGGCCTGGCCCTGGTGCTCGGTGATGATCGAATCGGTGTGGTGAGAGCCGTAGTGGTTGATATGTTCGATGGCCTGGTCCAAACCCTCGACGACACGGATCGAGAGGATCGCGTCGAGGTATTCGGTGTGCCAGTCGTCTTCGCTGGCTGGCTTGGCCTCGATCAATGCGCAGGTCAGCTTGCAGCCACGCAACTCGACACCTTTGTCCTGGAAGCGGCGAGCCATTTCCGGCAGAAAGGCTTCGGCCACGCGCTGGTCGACCAGCAGGGTCTCCATCGCGCCACAGATGCCGTAGCGGTAGGTCTTGGCGTTGAATGCCACGCGCCAGGCCTTGTCCAGCTCGGCGTGCTCAGCCACATAGACGTGGCAGATGCCGTCCAGGTGTTTGATGACCGGCACGCGAGCATCGCGGCTGATGCGCTCGATCAGGCCCCTGCCACCACGCGGCACGATCACATCGACGAACTCGGGCATGCTGATCAGCGCGCCAACCGCCTCGCGGTCGGTGGTCTCAACCACTTGCACCACGGCAGCAGGCAGGCCTGCAGCAGCCAAGCCACGCTGGATACACACTGCGATGGCGCGGTTGGAGTGGATGGCCTCGGAGCCGCCACGCAGGATGGTGGCATTGCCGGACTTCAGGCACAGACTGGCTGCATCGATGGTGACGTTGGGGCGCGACTCGTAGATGATCCCGATCACCCCCAGCGGTACACGCATCTTGCCAACCTGGATGCCCGACGGGCGGTAGCTCATATCGCGGATGGCGCCCACCGGGTCTGGCAAGCTGGCCACCTGGCGCAGGCCGGTGATCATGCCGTCGATCCGAGCCGAAGTCAGCGCAAGACGGTCCAGCAGCGCAGGCTCCAGGCCATTGGCACGGCCTGCGGCCAGGTCCAGTTCGTTGGCTTCAGCGAGCTCGGCGCGCGCGGCGTCCAACGCATCGGCGGCAGCTTGCAAAGCGCGGTTCTTCTGCGCGGTGCTGGCACGTGCGATAACGCGAGAGGCCTGGCGGGCGGCGCGACCCAGGCGGGTCATGTAGTCAAGAACGGACTCAGTCATCGGTTCGGTGTCTTGGCAAAGGGGAAATCGGCTGATTATAACTGCCGCGCAGGTATACGCCCAGCGGCGGGTGGCGGATGGTAGAAAATGGCGTGCAAGTTTCCATAGGAAAGATGTAACTGCACGTCTCGAACCGTCTCGGTTCAGCCTCGATTAAGCCAATCATTGCTATCATCACAGCCTTCATAGTCACGACTCGCCAGCATGTCAGCACCAGCCCCCTGCCCTGCCCGCGCCTTACCGGACAGTTTCTTCGACCGCGACGCCCAGACCTTGGCCAAGGCGTTGCTAGGCAAAGTCATCCGTCATCGCCATGGCAACCTGTGGCTGGCTGCACGCATCATCGAAACCGAAGCTTATTACCTGACCGACAAAGGCAGCCACGCGTCGCTGGGTTACACCGAAAAGCGCAAGGCGCTATTCCTCGATGGCGGGCACATCTACATGTATTACGCCCGCGGCGGCGACTCGCTCAACTTCAGCGCCCACGGCCCAGGCAACGCGGTACTGATCAAATCTGCCTACCCCTGGGTCGATGCCATCTCGGGCGCCGACAGCCTGGCGCAGATGCAACTGAACAACCCCGATGCCAGCGGCAACCTGCGCCCAGCCGAGCGCCTTTGCAGCGGGCAGACCCTGCTGTGCAAGGCCTTGGGCCTGAAAGTCCCGCACTGGGACGGACAACGCTTTGACCCTCAACGCCTTTACGTCGAAGACTGCGCGCTCCCCGTGCCGCAGATCATCCAGGCGCCACGCCTGGGCATCCCCCAGGGGCGCGACGAGCACCTGCCGTATCGCTTCATCGACGCCGCTTTCGCCCGCTTCTGCACGCGGAACCCGCTGCGCCGGGGCCAGCTCGAAGGGCAAGACTTTTTCATCCTCGAACAAGGAAGCTGAAACATGGGCCAATGGCTCGACAGCATCACTGGCTGGCTCAGCGCCAACCCTCAGTGGCTCGGTCTGGCGATCTTTCTGGTGGCGTGCGTGGAATGCCTGGCCATCGCCGGCATCATCGTGCCGGGCACGGTGCTGCTGTTCGCGGTGGCCGTGCTGGCAGGCAGTGGCGCACTGAGCCTGGGGGAAACCTTGCTATTGGGGTTCCTCGGCGGCTTGCTGGGTGATGCGCTGTCTTACACCATCGGCAAGTGCTTTCATCAGAACATCCGCCGCCTGCCGGTGCTGCGCCATCACCCGGAGTGGATCGGCAGTGCCGAGAGCTACTTTCAGCGCTATGGCATCGCAAGCCTACTGGTAGGCCGCTTCATCGGCCCGCTGCGGCCAATGCTGCCGATGGTCGCCGGGATGTTCGACATGCCGCTGCCGCGCTTCATCGCGGTGAGCCTGGTGGCCGGCGCTGGCTGGTCGGTCGCTTACCTGCTGCCAGGCTGGGCGACCGGCGCGGCCATGCGCCTGCCACTGCCAGAAGGCTTCTGGCTGGACGCCGGCATCATCGCGGGGACCTTGGCGGCCTTGATCGGGCTGAGCCTCAACAGCAGCATGCGCGATCAGCGCCACGGTACTCGGCTGATCGCGGGGCTTAGTTTCATTGCGCTGACCGGGGTTTTCCTTGGCTGGCCTTATCTGCACGAATTTGACCAAGGTGTAATGACCCTGGTGCAAGAGCATCGCAGCAAGGCCATCGACGGCGCGGTGGTCATCGTGACCCGCCTGGGCGACTTCAAGACTCAATTCTTCCTGGGCGGCCTGCTGACGGGTCTGCTGTTACTGGCGCGGCAGTGGCGCCATGCGCTTTTTGCAGGCGGCACGCTGATCGGCACGGCGCTGGCCAATGGCACGCTGAAGTGGTTGTTCGCCCGGGCCAGGCCAGAAGTGCTGAGCGAGCCGCTGACCACTTACAGCATGCCCAGCGGCCACAGCTCGGCGTCGTTCGCATTCTTCCTGACCCTGGCGGTGCTGGCAGGGCGCGGCATGCCTGCGCGTTTGCGCCTGACCTGGGTAATGATGGGCTGCATCCCGGCACTGGCGATTGCCTTGTCGCGGGTCTACCTGGGGGTGCATTGGCCAACCGACATCCTGGCAGGGGCTTTGCTGGCTTGCTGCGTGTGTGCGTTGAGCCTGACGCTGGTGCAATACCGCCAACCACTGACGGCAATGCCTTTGCGGGTGTGGTGGTTAGTGCTGCCGGCGTGCATCGCGTTGCTGGCGTTTTTCGCCATGCATTCGCTGCCTCACGCCTTACTCCGTTACCAATATTGAGGCCAGTGCAGCGCACCGCCCCCATTCAGGCGAACAGTTCACCCTGGATCCGCTCAAGCAGCTTCTGGATTTCTTCCAGTCGCTGCCCAGGCGAGCCGATCGCCAACAGGTCGAGCTTGTCTTCTTCAACGAACGGCAGCAAGTACGCCAGCTGGTTGGCCAAGGCTTGGCGACCATCGACGTCCCGCGGCATGTCCAGCGACTCGACCATCGGGTGCTCACCCAGCGCCACCAACAGCGCCAGCAAGTCATCGTCATGCTCGGTGAGCGGACTGTCTGGGTGCTCTGTCAGCCAGTTCACTTCGCCGACCAGCAACTGGTCTTTCTGCACCTCGGTCTGGCTCAGTTCGAAACGCCGCACACCTTCCACACGAATGCCAAGCAGGCCGTTTTCCTGCTGGACGAAATCGCGGATCAATGCCTCGCAGCCAATCGAAGCCACCACCGGTGGGGCTTTACCGACCTGCTCGCCTTCGACGATGCAGACCACGCCAAAGCCGGTACCTTGCTTCATGCAGCGGCCGATCATGTCCAGATAGCGCGCCTCGAAGATCTGCAGGTCCAGCAGGCAACCTGGAAACAACACGGTATTGAGCGGAAACAGCGGTAGCGTCATCACAACTCCTCAAGCCACCAGGCTGACTGCCAACGGCAGGAACACCGCCGTGGCCACCCCCATCAGGCTCATCGCCAACGCGGCAAAGGCGCCGCACTCATCACTTTCCTGCAAGGCCACCGAAGTGCCTACGGCATGGGCCGTCACGCCCAGCGACATGCCACGCGCCTCCGGGCTGTGCACGCCCAACCGGGTCAGCAGCGCCGGGCCGAAGATCGCCCCGATTACGCCGGTGATCAACACGAACACAGCTGCCAGCGCCGCCACACCACCAATTTGTTCGGCCACCAACATGGCGATCGGCGAAGTGACCGACTTGGGTGCCATGGTCATCAGGATCATGTGCTCGGCACCGAACCACCAGCCCAGCAGCAGGCAACAGACCGTGGCGAACAGGCCTCCGATTACCAGCGTAGTAAAGGTCGGCCAAAACAGCTGCCGGATGCGTTTCAGGTTCAGGTACAGCGGCACCGCCAAAGCTACTGTCGCAGGCCCGAGCAGGATATTCATGATCTCGGTGCTCTTGCGATACTCGGCGTAGCTGATGCCGCAGCTCAACAGCACGCCAATCACCAGCAACATTGAAACCAGCACCGGCTGCAGAAAGATCCAACGGGTTTTCTCGAACGCCGCCAGCACGATCTGATAGGCGCCCAGGGTGATACCGATACCGAACAAGGGATGGTGGATGACGGCGTTAACCGCGCCCTGCCAGTCGAGCATCATGACTGCTCCTTATGCCTGCCATGCTGGCGATTGATGAGTTTCTGCATCAGCAGGCCGACGAACGTCAACGTCGCAAGGCAGGAAATCAACAGCGCACCGGCGATTGCCCAAAAGTCTGCGGCGATGTCCTTGGCATACACCATCACCCCCACCGCCGGCGGCACCAGCAGCAGCGGCAAATAGCGCAGCAGGCTACCGGCAGCTTCGTTGAGGGGCTTGCCGACCTCGCCGCGTGCCATGAGAAATACCAGCAGCAGCAACAGGCCGATGATCGGGCCAGGCAGAATCGGCACGCACAAATGATTGAGTGCAGTACCCAGCAATTGAAAAAACACCAGCCAGGTCAAACCACGCAACAGCATAACCATCTCCTTCAAGCATGCCGGCCATTATAAGCACGCACTGCCTGTAAGCCGACATTCGCCAAATCGGGGTTCCTTGACTGAAACGATTCGCCGTGCTCATCTTGTACGCGCGTACCAAATGACAACCTGGAGAGTCGCGATGCCCTATGTACCGGTAACCGAACTTGCAAAGTACGTTGGAAAAGAGCTGGGACGCTCCGACTGGTTGATCATCGACCAGCAGCGCATCAATCTTTTCGCTGAGGCCACTGGTGATTTCCAGTTCATCCATGTCGATCCGCAGAAGGCCGCAAACACCCCGTTCGGCACAACCATTGCTCACGGTTTTCTGACGTTGTCGCTGATTCCCAAGTTGATGGAAGACATCTTGGTGCTTCCTGAGGGGCTGAAGATGGTGGTCAACTACGGGCTCGACAGCGTGCGCTTCATCCAGCCAGTTAAGGTCAACAGTAAGGTGCGGCTGAAGGTCGACCTGGGGCAAGTGACCGAAAAAAAACCAGGGCAATGGCTGCTCAAAGCCACCGCTACCCTGGAGATCGAAGGCGAAGACAAGCCCGCCTACATCGCTGAACCGCTCTCGCTCTGTTTCGTCTGACCAAGGCCAGTCACCGATACCTGCGCCCCAAAATCTGCGGCATACTCGGCAGATCTTTTGCCCGGATTACGCCATGCGTCCCTTGCTCCCCATCGCCCTGACCTTGATGCTCACTGCCTGTGGCGATGGAGAGTCGTTGACCCCACCAGACGCCCGCCTGCCCGATGGCGGGCGGTATCGGGGCCAGGTGATCGATGGTTTGCTCCAGGGGGCTGGGCGAATCGACTACCCCAACGGCAGTTGGTACGCGGGCAATTTCAAGGATGGCCAGTGGCATGGCCAGGGCGAGTGGCACGGCAGCAATGGTGAGGTCTACCGGGGTCAGTTCGATAAAGGGCTGTTCCACGGCCTGGGTGAACTCACTACCCCCGGCAGCCATTATGCGGGTACCTTCAGCCACGGTCGGCGTGACGGTGAAGGTACTCTCAAACAGGTGGATCAGAGCTACCGCGGCCAGTTCAAGGACGACCAGTACGACGGCGCAGGCGAGTTGGAACTGGCCGACGGCAGCCGCTACCAAGGCCTGTTCGCCCGAGGCAAGCCCAATGGCGCGGGCGTGCGCAGCGATGCCAGCGGCAACCGGTTCAGCGGCCGCTTCGTCGATGGCCAATTGCAAGGCAGTGGCACCTACGACAGTGTCGAAGGCGAGCAGTACATCGGTGAATTCAAGGACAACCGCCTCGAAGGTCGAGGCCGCTACGAGAACGCTGACGGCGACGTATGGATTGGTGACTTCAAGGATGGATCCCTGGTCGGCGAAGGCGAATTACTCGGCAGCGACGGCAGCCACTACAAAGGCAGCTTCGTCGACTGGCGCCTGTCTGGCCAAGGCAGCCTGCAGATGCCCGACGGCAGCCAGTATGTCGGGGGTTTCGACAGCGACGCCTACCAGGGCCATGGCAAGCTGACCCTGCCCAATGGGCAAGTCCAGAGCGGCTTTTGGGTCAATGGCGTGCGTGTACGTGATCAAAACGGCAACCTGCTGCCCGACCCGCTGGACTTGGCCCTGCTCAACCAGGGCCGCCTACTGAATGAAGCGATGGCCCAGGTGCCGCGCTCGGCACCCCCAGTGCAGTTGTACAGCCTGGTGCTGGCTGGCGATGGCCAGCAAAGCGTGTTCCTGCGCGAAGCCGACTATGTCAGCAACCTGCTCAAAGTGCGGTTCGGTGCTCGCGGGCAGATCACCCTGGTCAATCATCGCGACCAGATGGCTACTCGCCCCATGGCGACCCGTGAGAACCTGACCCGTGCTGCCCGTACCTTGGCCGAGCGCAGCAGCCCGCAAGACCTGATCTTCATCTACCTGACCAGCCACGGCAGCCAGGACCACCAGCTGGTGCTCGACCAGCCGCGTCTGCAACTGGCTGACCTGTCCGCTGACGAATTGGCCAGTGCCCTAGCTCCGCTTAAAGACCGCGACAAGATAATCGTCATCTCCGCCTGCTATTCAGGTGGCTATATCGCCCCGTTGAAGGATGAGCGCACCCTGATCATGACCGCCGCTCGTGCTGATCGGGTTTCGTTCGGCTGCTCGGAAGAGGCTGATTTCACCTACTTCGGCGATGCCTTGTTCGCCCAGGCGCTGAACCAGACCGACGACCTCAAACAAGCGTTCGAACTCGCGCGTACCAGTGTTGCCGAACGGGAAAGACGGGAAGGTTTCGAAGCCTCCGAACCTCAGATATGGGCACCGCCCGCAGTACTGGCGCACTGGCAGCAACTTCGTCAGCACCAGGCCGAGGAAGCGTTGCGTAATGCAGCACAGGCCAAAGCGCCGCCACAGGAAAAAAAACCTGCCAGGCGCTAAGCTTGTGTGTAACAAGGGAGAGACATCATGTATTTGACGCCTCAGCATGTCCTGCTTGCCGGAGCCACCGGCCTCACCGGTGAGCATCTGCTCGACCGCCTGCTCAACGAGCCCACCATCAGCCGCGTTTTGGCCCCGACCCGCCGGCCGTTGGCCGAGCACCCGCACCTTGAAAACCCAGTAGGTGACCCAGCGGTTTTCCTTCCACAACTGGGCGGCCGTGTCGATATTGCTTATTGCTGCCTGGGCACCACCCTGAAGCAGGCAGGCTCAGAACAGGCATTTCGCGCGGTGGACCTGGACATGGTGGTGGCGTTCAGCAAGCGCGCCCGGGAGATGGGCGCGCGGCATCTGCTGGTGGTCAGTGCGCTTGGGGCCGACCCTAAATCCTCTGTGTTCTACAACCGGGTCAAGGGCGAAATGGAAGAAGCGCTCAAAGCGCAGGACTGGCCCCAACTGACCATCGCGCGGCCGTCGCTGTTGTTGGGCGAACGGATACAACCTCGGCTGGGCGAGCGACTGGCGTCACCCTTGGCCAGGCTGATGCCAGGTAAATATCGCGGCATCGAAGCCTGCACGCTGGCGCGAGCCCTCTGGCGCCTGGCGCTGGAAGAAGAAGACGGTATCCGGATTGTGGAGTCCGACGAACTGCGCAAGCTAGGCAAGCAATAGCCTACAACCCCCCTGTAGCCTGAACCCCCACCCCTGCCGCTGTCAGCAATGACAGGGGCAGGAACAGTGTGTCCAGCAACATGCTGCCGGGCAGATCGAGCTGTGGATAACCTGGAGCATCGGCCCCGAAGCGGTCCTTGGGGCAGCAACCGCCGTTGATGACATACAGGTCCAGTCGGGTGCCGGCATAAACCAACGGAGCTCCAGGCTTGTTGGCATTGAGCGTGCGCACCGTGGCGCAGCCCCCAAGCAAACCGACCGCCAGCGCCGCCACTACCAAGCGCCTCAATCATCCGCCCCGAAATGATGCTCACCCCAGCGCGGCAGCATGTCCTGCGGGATGCTCAGCAAGTTGAGAATGCGCGCCACCACAAAGTCGACCAGGTCATCGATGGTCTGCGGCTGGTGATAGAAGCCCGGCGCTGCCGGCAAAATAACAGCGCCCATCTGTGACAACTTGAGCATGTTTTCCAAGTGAATGGTCGAGAACGGCGCCTCGCGCGGCACGAGGATCAACTGTCGACGCTCCTTGAGCGTAACGTCCGCGGCACGTTCGATCAGGTTGTTGCAGGCCCCGGTGGCGATTGCCGACAACGTGCCGGTAGAGCACGGCACCACCACCATCGCTGCCGGCGCGCCCGAACCCGAAGCCACCGGCGCCATCCAGTCCTCCTTGCCGTAAACGCGGATCTGCCCATCGGCAGCACCCGTGTACTCGGTCAGAAACGCCTGCATGGCCTGTGGCTTGGCTGGCAGCAAAACGTCGGTTTCGGTGGCCATTACCAGTTGCGCGGCTTTGGAGATGAGAAAGTGCACCTCCCGGTCTTCGCGCACCAGGCAATCGAGCAGGCGCAGACCATACTGCGCCCCCGAGGCCCCGGTCATGGCCAAGGTGATGCGTTCCGGCCCGCTCACTTCAGCGCCTCGGCCAGTTTGCCGTGCAGACCACCGAAACCGCCATTGCTCATGATTACTACATGGGTGCCTGGGCGGGCCTGGCCCTTGACCCGCTCGATGATCGCCTCGAGGCTGTCGGCGACCACACTTGGCACCTTGCACTGCGCTGCGGTGCCGGCCAGGTCCCAACCCAGATTGGCCGGCGCGTACCAAATCACCTGGTCGGCATCGTTGACACTCTCTGGCAGGCCGTCACGGTGCGCGCCCAGTTTCATGGAGTTGGAGCGCGGCTCGATGATGGCGATAACCGGTGCCTCGCCAACGCGCTTGCGCAGGCCGTCGAGGGTGGTGGCAATGGCAGTTGGGTGATGGGCGAAATCGTCGTAGATGGTCACGCCCTGCACTTGCGCAACCATCTCCATGCGCCGCTTGACGCTTTTGAAGGCACTCAGCCCGTCGATGCCCAGCGCTGGCGCGACCCCTACGTGGCGAGCGGCGGCCAGCGTGGCCAGGGCGTTGGCGACGTTGTGCTGGCCGGTCAGCGCCCAGTCCACTACACCCTGGACTTGACCGTCGAACAGCACCTCGAAACGCGAACCGTCTGCACTGAGCAGGCGTGCCTGCCATTGCCCCCCTTCCCCGGTGGTTTGCACAGGCGTCCAGCAGCCCATGCCGATCACCCGCTCCAGGGCCTGCTCGGCGGTGGGGTGAATGACCAGACCTTCGCTGGGAATGGTACGCACCAGATGGTGGAACTGTCGCTCGATGGACGCAAGATCCGGGAAGATATCGGCGTGGTCGAACTCAAGGTTGTTGAGGATTGCGGTACGCGGGTGGTAGTGCACGAACTTCGAGCGCTTGTCGAAGAAGGCACTGTCGTATTCATCGGCTTCGACCACGAAAAATGGCGTGTCGCCCAGGCGCGCCGACACCGAGAAGTTTTGCGGCACACCGCCGATCAAAAAGCCTGGGCTCATGCCGGCATGCTCCAACACCCAGGCCAGCATGCTGCTGGTGGTGGTCTTGCCGTGAGTGCCCGCTACAGCCAGCACCCAGCGGCCCTGCAGCACATGGTCGGCCAGCCACTGAGGGCCGGACACATAGGGCAAGCCCTTGTTCAGTACATACTCAACTGCCGGGTTGCCCCGGGACATGGCGTTGCCAATGACCACCAGATCTGGCGCCGGGTCCAGCTGAGCGGGGTCATAGCCCTGGGTCAGCTCGATCCCCTGGGCCTGGAGCTGGGTGCTCATGGGCGGATAGACGTTGGCGTCAGAGCCGGTGACACGGTGGCCGAGCTCTTTGGCCAGCACCGCCAGCGAACCCATGAAAGTGCCGCAAATACCGAGAATGTGAATATGCATGATCGACCTCGCAAAACATCGAGGCAGGGTAGCCCAGGGCGCGAGAATTCGCACCCGGTGTTTTGCTCAGGCGCCCCGGTTGATGCCGTGCTTGCGCAGCTTTCGATACAAGGTGTTGCGGCTGATGCCCAGGTGCTCGGCGACCCGGGTCAGGTGCCAGTGCTTTGCCTCCAAGGTAGCCATAAGGGCTTCACGCTCAGCGTCCTGCAGCACCTCAGTGCCACTACCTGTGGATCGATACCCAGGCCGGGGCGTTTCGCAAGGCAAGGCCGCTTTTTCAGTGGCCTGATTGGCACGAATGATGGCAGGCAGGTCCGAGAACCTGACACAGCTGCCGTCACACAGCGCGACCAAGGTTCGCAATACATTGCGCAACTGCCGCACATTCCCCGGCCAAGCGAAGTCCAGCAGGGCCCGACGCGCATCAGCTGCCAGGTTCACTACCTGCCCGTGCGCCTCCTGGCGTAGCAGCACATCCAGCAACGCCTCCTTGTCAGTACGCTCACGCACTGCAGGCAGGGTTAATTCCAGCCCATTGAGCCGGTAATAAAGGTCTTCGCGAAAACTGCCCTGCGCTACCCGCTCCAGCAAATCACGGTGGGTGGCGCTGATGATGCGCACATCTACAGCGTGCGGCTCGCCGCCGATCGGTACCACCTGGCGTTCTTCCAGCACCCGTAACAAGCGGGTTTGCAAGGCAAGGGGCATGTCGCCGATTTCGTCCAGCAACAACGTGCCGCCATCGGCCTGCAACAACTTGCCACGCATGCCCTCCTTGCGCGCCCCAGTGAAGCTGCCACCGCGATAACCGAACAGCTCACTCTCGATCAAGCTCTCAGGGATCGACGCACAGTTAACCGCCACGAACGGCTTGCTACGGCGCTGACTGGCCTGGTGCACCGCCTGGGCGAAAGCCTCCTTACCGCAACCGGTTTCGCCGCGCAGCAGCAGCGGCACATCGCGTTCGAACACCCGTACTGCGCGCTGAAAGTCGTTTTGCAAGGCCGGGTCCAGCAGGCAGATAGCCGGCTGCGCGGCAGGCCTGGGCTCGGGCAGGCTGGCCGGCACCGCCCACTGCGGCGCACGGGGTTGACCGCGCAAGCTCGCGAACACCTGCCGCCCGTCACGGGTCTGCAACGGCCAGACGGTACTGGCACCGGGTGTGACACGGCTGAACAGCTCGTCGTGGCTGCATGCGAAAAACCTGTCCAGCCCTTTGCCCAGTAAACCGCCGCGCACGCTGCCCAGCAAATTCAAGGCACTTTGATTGGCCGCGCAGATGCGACCATCACCGTCCAATGCCAGCAGCCCTTCGCTGAACTGGCCGACCGACTCGGCCTGCAGGTGAAAGCGCAGCAACCACTGCTGCTCGAAATGGCGCAGGAAGTAACAGCTCTCGATCATCTTCGCCGAAAGGTTGACCAGCGCCATGGTGTGAAATTGGCTTTGGCGCGATACATCCGGCCGCGCCGAAGACACATCGAGCACCGCCAGCAACTCGCCGTGAGGGTCGAAGACCGGGCTCGCCGAACAGGTCAGCCCGGTGTGGCGGCCGCGAAAGTGTTCATTCTGGTGAATGGTCAAGGCCTGGCGCTCGACCAGGCAGGTGCCGATGCCGTTCGTGCCTTCGCGCGCCTCGCTCCAATCTGCGCCAAGCCACAGCCCTGCGCGTTCGAAATCGCGGCGTTCGCCAGGCGCTGTGACACAGTTGAGGATCACCCCGCGGGCATCGGTCAACAACACCGCGTGGCCGGCGCCGGACAGCTGCTGATGCAGGCTGTTCATCTCGCTACCGGCGATGCTCAGTACCTGACGCATGCGTTCGCGGCTCTCGAGCAGGCGGCCATGTTCGAGCACCACCGGCGCCTCGATCACCGACGGGTCGAGGTGATAGTCCTCCAGGCAACGCAGCCATGAGCGCGCAATGGAGGGGTCACTGCCTGCTTCGCCACGGGCAACGGTATGCACCTGCTGGGCATGAAGGCTGAATGCATTGCTCTGCATTTGTTGTTCTCCGCAGATAGAGACTCACTCCAGCATCCTCCACCCGCGCAGGCTTTGCAACGTGCCTGCCCACAACGTGTCGCAAACGGCACAAAGTGTCACGCCAGGGCGTGCCAAGCCTGGTACAGCGTACTGCGGCGCGAGGCCAGAACATGATCCAAGTCATTGATTACACAGGCACGGACCACACTGGCCCAACCTTTGCTCTACGCTTTTCAACTCCTCAACAAACATAACAGCCAGGAGACACACCATGCGTTACGCACATCCCGGTACCGAAGGCGCGAAGATTTCCTTCAAGAGCCGCTACGGCAACTTCATCGGTGGTGAGTTCGTTCCTCCGGTAAAGGGTGAGTACTTCACCAATACTTCCCCGGTCAATGGCCAGCCGATCGCAGAGTTCCCTCGCTCCACTGCCGAAGACATCGATAAAGCGCTGGATGCCGCCCATGCCGCCGCCGACGCCTGGGGCCGCACGTCGGTGCAGGACCGCTCCAATGTTCTGCTGAAAATCGCCGACCGTATCGAACAGAACCTGGAAGCCCTGGCCATTACCGAAACCTGGGACAACGGCAAGCCCATCCGCGAAACTCTCAATGCCGATATCCCGCTAGCGGTGGACCACTTCCGCTACTTCGCCGGCTGCATCCGTGCCCAGGAAGGCGGCGCTGCCGAAATCAACGAAAGCACCGTGGCCTACCATATTCACGAGCCACTGGGCGTGGTCGGGCAGATCATCCCGTGGAACTTCCCGATCCTGATGGCCGCCTGGAAACTTGCGCCGGCACTGGCCGCCGGCAACTGCGTGGTGCTCAAACCGGCCGAGCAGACGCCGCTGGGCATCACCGTACTGGTCGAGCTGATTGGTGACCTGCTGCCCAAGGGCGTGCTCAATGTGGTGCAGGGCTATGGCCGCGAGGCCGGTGAAGCGCTGGCCACCAGCAAACGCATTGCCAAGATCGCATTCACAGGCTCCACGCCGGTCGGCTCGCACATCATGAAATGCGCTGCCGAAAACATCATCCCATCCACCGTCGAACTGGGCGGCAAATCGCCCAACGTGTATTTCGAAGACATCATGCAGGCCGAGCCCAGCTTCATCGACAAAGCCGCCGAGGGCATGGTGCTGGCGTTCTTCAACCAAGGCGAGGTTTGCACCTGCCCATCGCGGGCGCTGGTGCAGGAGTCGATCTACCCGCAGTTCATGGAAGTGGTGATGAAAAAGGTGCTGCAGATCAAGCGCGGCGACCCACTGGACACCGACACCATGGTCGGCGCCCAGGCTTCGCAGCAGCAGTTCGAGAAAATCCTCTCGTACCTCGACATCGCCCAGCAGGAAGGCGCCGAGCTGCTCACTGGCGGCAAGGTGGAAAAACTCGAAGGCTCGCTGGCCACCGGTTACTACATCCAGCCGACCTTGCTCAAAGGCAACAACCGGATGCGCGTGTTCCAGGAAGAAATCTTCGGCCCGGTGGTCAGCGTCACCACCTTCAAAGACGAAGCCGAAGCCCTGGCAATTGCCAACGACACCGAATTCGGCCTCGGTGCTGGCGTATGGACCCGCGACATCAACCGGGCCTACCGCATGGGCCGCGGCATCAAGGCTGGCCGCGTATGGACCAACTGCTATCACCTGTACCCGGCGCACGCCGCGTTCGGTGGTTACAAAAAATCCGGTGTCGGCCGTGAAACCCACAAGATGATGCTCGACCACTACCAGCAGACCAAGAACCTGCTGGTGAGCTACGACATCAACCCGTTGGGCTTCTTCTAAAATCGAGCAGAGGGGCCGCCGAAATGGCGGCCTCGACCGCTCTGGCTCGCTTCCTGCAGTACCCATCACCATCGGCTCGGACACCTTCGGGCCACCAAGAAAAAAAACAGGTGAAACTATGCCAAGCGATCAATCCGCCGGTGTGCCGGCAGGGTCTTCCGTCGACTTCGAGAAGGTCGGGTCAGACTATTTCCAGCAACGTGAACTGAAAAAAGGCGCCGCCGGCTGGGTACTGCTGGTAGGCCTGGGCGTTGCTTATGTGATTTCCGGCGACTATGCCGGCTGGAACTTCGGCCTCGCCCAGGGCGGTTGGGGCGGTATGTTCCTCGCCACATTGCTGATGGCAACCATGTACCTGTGCATGTGTTTCTCGTTGGCCGAACTGTCCTCGATGATCCCCACCGCAGGCGGTGGCTATGGCTTTGCCCGCAGCGCCTTCGGCCCTTGGGGTGGCTTTCTGACCGGCACGGCGATCCTCATCGAATACGCCATCGCACCCGCTGCCATCGCCGTGTTCATCGGCGCTTACTGCCAATCGCTGTTCGGCATCGGCGGTTGGATGATCTACTTGGCGTTTTACATCGTGTTCATCGGCATCCACATCTTCGGCGTGGGCGAAGCCCTGAAGCTGATGTTCATCATCACCGCCGTTGCCGCCATTGCACTGGCAGTGTTCCTGATCAGCATGGTGCCCCATTTTGATGCAGCCAACCTGTTCGACATCGCCCAGACGGGCGCCGTGGGCGCCAGCAGCTTCCTGCCGTTCGGTTATGTCGGCGTATGGGCGGCCATCCCCTATGCCATTTGGTTCTTCCTTGCCGTCGAGGGTGTGCCACTGGCTGCCGAAGAAACCAAGAACCCCAAGCGCGACCTGCCTCGAGGCCTGATTGGCGCCATGCTGGTGTTGCTGGCCTTTGCCCTGCTGATCCTGGTGATCGGCCCAGGCGCGGCAGGCTCCGAAGCCCTCAAGGCCTCCGGCAACCCGCTGGTCGAAGCGCTGGCCAAAGCCTATGGCGGCTCCACCTGGATGGGCAGCTTCGTCAACCTGGTCGGCCTGGCCGGCTTGATCGCCAGCTTCTTCTCGATCATCTATGCGTATTCGCGGCAGATCTTCGCTTTGTCACGTGCCGGCTACCTGCCCCGCAAACTGTCGGAAACCAACAAGAGCAAGGCCCCGGTAATGGCCCTGGTGATTCCGGGCATCATCGGCTTTGCGCTGTCGCTAACCGGCCAGGGTGATCTGCTGATCCTGGTGGCGGTATTCGGTGCCACACTGTCCTATGTACTGATGATGGCTGCGCACATCACCCTGCGCATCCGCCGGCCGAAAATGGAACGCCCCTATCGCACCCCCGGCGGCATCTTCACCTCGGGCCTGGCCTTGGTGCTGGCCTGCATCGCTGTGGTCGCGGGCTTCCTGGTGGACCCACGGGTGGTGATTGGCGCGGCGGTGATCTATGCAGTACTGATTGCCTATTTTGCGTTCTACAGCCGCCACCACCTGGTTGCGGGCACACCGGAAGAGGAATTCGCAGCGATCCAAAAGGCCGAAGAGGCACTGCACTGATCGCTGCTACCTGCCGCGGGCAAGCCCGCGGCTCTGGAGATTCTGTATGGCAAGTTTCGTACACACGGTAGGCAACCTGGTCTACCGCTTCGATAGCCTCAAGGACGTGATGGCCAAGGCCAGCCCGGCTCGCTCGGGCGACTTTCTGGCTGGCGTCGCCGCTACCAACGACGGCGAGCGGGTGGCCGCGCAAATGGCCTTGGCGAACATTCCACTGACGCATTTTCTCAACGAGGCGCTGATCCCCTACGAACAGGACGAGATCACCCGGCTGATACTCGACACCCACGACGCCCAGGCTTTTGCCCCCGTCAGCCACCTCACCGTGGGCGGCCTACGTGACTGGCTGCTCAGCGACGAAGCCAACGAGCAAAGCCTACGTGCGTTGGCGCCAGGCCTGACCCCGGAAATGGCTGCAGCGGTATCGAAGATCATGCGCGTCCAGGACCTGGTGCTGGTAGCGCAGAAAATCCGCGTGGTCACCCAGTTCCGCGGCACCATGGGCCTGCGCGGGCGCCTGTCGACCCGCCTGCAGCCCAACCACCCGACCGACGAGCCGGCAGGGATTGCCGCCAGCATCCTTGACGGCCTGCTCTACGGCAACGGCGATGCCATGATCGGCATCAACCCGGCCACCGACAGCATCGCCTCGATCTGCGCCCTGTTGGAAATGCTCGACGCCATCATCCAGCGCTACGACATTCCCACCCAGGCCTGCGTGCTCACCCACGTCACCACTTCGATCGAGGCAATCAACCGAGGGGTGCCGCTGGATTTGGTGTTCCAGTCGATTGCCGGCACCGAGGCGGCCAACGCCGGCTTTGGCATCAACCTCAACGTATTGCAGGAAGGGTACGAAGCGGGGTTGTCGCTCAAACGCGGCACCCTGGGGCAGAACCTCATGTACTTCGAAACCGGCCAGGGCAGCGCCCTGTCGGCCAACGCTCACCATGGGGTCGACCAACAGACCTGCGAAACCCGCGCCTACGCCGTGGCCCGCCACTTCAAGCCGTTTTTGGTCAACACCGTGGTCGGCTTCATCGGGCCTGAATACCTTTACAACGGTAAGCAGATCATCCGCGCCGGGCTCGAAGACCATTTCTGCGGCAAGCTGCTGGGCGTGCCCATGGGCTGCGACATCTGCTACACCAACCACGCCGAAGCCGACCAGGACGACATGGATACCCTGCTGACCCTGCTGGGCGTGGCTGGGATCAACTTCATCATGGGCATCCCCGGCTCCGACGACATCATGCTCAACTACCAGACCACCTCATTTCACGACGCGCTGTACGCGCGCCAGACCTTGGGCCTGAAGCCTGGGCCGGAATTCGAAGCCTGGCTGCAACGCACCGGCATCTTCACCCAGGCCGATGGCCGCGTGCGGTTTGGCGACAACCTGCCGCCGGCATTCCGCCAGGCCTTGGCACAGCTGGCATAGGAGTTTAACCATGGCAGACCCGACTCCCTCCACGACCCCACCAAGCCCCTGGCTGGCCCTGCGCGAGCTGACGCCCGCACGCATCGCCCTGGGCCGCAGCGGCACCAGCCTGCCCACAGGGGCACAACTGGACTTCCAGTTCGCCCACGCTCAAGCCCGCGACGCGGTACACCTGCCGTTCGACCACGCCGCCCTGAGCGAACAGCTCAGAGATCGAGGCCGCGACAGCCTGGTGCTGCACAGCGCCGCCGCCGACCGCCACCAGTACCTGCAACGGCCAGACCTGGGGCGGCGCCTGAACGATGAATCGGCCGAACGCCTGCGCCAACACGCCATGGCCCATTCAGGCGGCGTCGACTTGGCAATCGTGGTTGCCGATGGCCTCTCGGCGCTGGCCGTACACCGCCACACCCTGCCCTTTCTAACGCGTTTCGAGGAGCAGGCCGCAGCCGATGGCTGGAGCAGCGCCCCTGTGGTGCTGGTGCAGCAAGGGCGGGTTGCGGTGGCCGACGAAGTCGGTCAATTGCTCGGCGCACGCATGACGGTGATGCTCATTGGCGAGCGCCCAGGGCTCAGCTCGCCTGACAGCCTCGGGCTTTACTTCACCTATGGGCCTAAAGTCGGCCTGACAGATGCCTACCGCAACTGCATCTCCAATATCCGCCTGGAGGGCCTGAGTTACGGCATGGCAGCCCACCGCTTGCTATACCTGATGCGCGAAGCGTGCCGGCGCCAGCTTTCCGGAGTGAATCTGAAGGATGAAGCCGAGGTCCATAGCATCGACAGCGAACACGCAACTACTGCGCGGGGTAACTTCCTGCTCGGTGAGCGTTAACGGATCTGTCACGCAAGGCCGATTGCACTGACGGCCAGCAATGGGGCAGCATCCCCATGAACGCTGCGGGCATTCCGCTGTTTCCCCAAATGGACTCTGAGGGCCGCACATGCGCATCATCAAGGCAACCCTGCAACACCTCGATCTGCTGACTCCACTGTTCGTCAGGTACCGCGAGTTCTATGGGCAGCTTCCGTATCCTGACAGCTCACGTGCGTTCCTGGAAAAACGCATCGAACGCGACGAGTCGGTCATTTATCTTGCGCTGGCGGATGACGACGACAACAAGTTGCTTGGCTTCTGCCAGCTGTACCCCAGTTACTCATCGCTGTCGCTCAAACGCGTGTGGATCCTCAACGATATCTTCGTTGCCGAAGACTCTCGGCGCATGCTGGTCGCCGACCACCTGATGCGCGAGGCCAAGAAAATGGCCAAAGATACCCAGGCTGTGCGCATGCGGGTCTCGACCAGTGCCGACAACGAGGCGGCTCGCAAGACCTATGAGTCCATTGGCTTTCGCAAGGACACCGAGTTCGAGAGCTACGTGTTGCCGATCAGTCAGGATTGACCTGTAACCGAGCTGTTCGCGGGTTCACCCGCGAAAGGATCGCAGCGGGTTCGCGCAGTAACCCCCCGCTACAAACTCAACAGGCAGATTTGCAACTTCGCCGTATAATGCCCCGACCTGTCGTGTATGAAATATTACCTGCCGACAGGTCATCATGCCGTCGCCCAGGGCATTGTCCGTCATCGCATGCCCGTCAAGCGGGTCAAGAACACAGGTGTTGTACATGGAATTCAACCCGCTGGACTTAATCCTGCATCTCGATGCCTACCTCGATCTGCTGGTCACCAACTACGGCCCGTGGATCTACGCCATCCTGTTCGCCGTCATCTTCTGCGAGACTGGCTTGGTAGTGATGCCATTCCTGCCGGGCGACTCGCTACTGTTCATCGCTGGCGCCGTCGCCGCCGGCGGGGGCATGGACCCAGTCCTGCTGGCGGGGCTGCTGATGGCCGCAGCCATTCTGGGCGACAGCACCAATTACATCATCGGCCGTACCACGGGCGAAAAGCTGTTCAGCAACCCCAATTCGAAGATCTTCCGCCGCGACTACCTGCAGCGCACCCACGACTTCTATGAACGCCATGGCGGCAAGACCGTGACCATGGCGCGCTTCCTGCCCATCCTGCGCACCTTCGCCCCGTTCGTGGCCGGTATCGCGCACATGCACTACCCGCGTTTCCTGGGCTTCAGCGTGGCTGGCTCGCTACTGTGGGTCGGCGGCCTGGTAACCCTGGGCTACTTCTTCGGCAATGTGCCGTTCATCAAACAACACCTGTCGCTGATGGTGGTTGGCATCATCGTGCTTTCGCTGGTACCGATGATCCTCGGGTTGCTGCGTGGCCGCCTGGGTCGCACCGCCAAGGCTCACTGATAGCAACCATGTGGTCTTTCAGCGCCTGGCGGCGTAAGCGCACCCTGGCACGCTACCCGATCGAACCACGGCAATGGCAGGCGATCCGCGATCGCTTGCCGATCCTCGATGGAATCAGCGAGGCCGAAGACCAGTGGCTGCGCGAGGCCTGCATCCTGTTCCTGCTCGACAAGCATTTGACCACCCTGCCTGGGGTCGAGCTCGACGATGAACAACGCCTGTTTCTTGCCGCCCAAGCCCAGTTGCCGCTGCTGCATCTGGGTGAGCTGAACTGGTATCAAGGCTTTCACGAAATCGTACTGTACCCCGATGACTTCAAAAGCCCGCAGCGCCACCGGGACGCCAGTGGCGTGGAGCATGTGTGGGATGCCGAACACAGTGGTGAAGCCTGGCAGCAGGGGCCAATCATCCTGGCCTGGGCCGGTGTGCTGGCCAGTGGTGGCTGGGAAGCCTACAACCTGGTGATCCACGAGCTGGCGCACAAGCTCGACATGCTCAATGGCGATGCCAACGGCCTGCCGCCACTGCACCCGGATATGCACGTGCAGGACTGGGCAGCCGCCATGCAGCAGGCCTACGACGACCTCAATCGCCAGCTGGACGCTGACCCCAATGCGCAAACGGCCATCGACCCTTATGCGGCAGAAAACCCCGCAGAATTCTTTGCCGTTACCAGCGAATACTTCTTCACTGCACCCGACCTGCTGCATCAGGCTTATCCACAGGTGTATCGGCAACTGTCGCAATTCTACCGGCAGGATCCACTGGCCCGCCTGACCCGGTTGCAAGCCGAGCACCCCGAGTACCGCGAACACCACGGGTGATGGGCCCGCACATCAGGCCAGGCGTGGCATGGCGGTGTGGAATATGCCTATAATCGCCGCCACTTTTTGAGCAAACACGGGGGCACTGCCCAATGAGCTACAGCAAGATTCCGGCTGGTAAAGACCTGCCGAACGACATCTACGTCGCCATCGAAATCCCGGCCAACCACGCGCCGATCAAATACGAAATCGACAAGGACAGCGATACCCTGTTCGTCGATCGTTTCATGGCCACCCCGATGTTCTACCCGGCCAACTACGGGTTCATTCCGAACACTCTGGCCGATGACGGTGATCCGCTGGACGTGCTGGTTGTCACTCCTTACCCAGTAGCCCCAGGCTCGGTCATCCGCGCCCGCCCGGTCGGCGTGCTGAACATGACCGACGACGGCGGCGGCGACGCCAAGGTCATCGCTGTGCCTCACGACAAGCTGAGCCAGCTGTACGTAGACGTCAAGGAATACACCGACCTGCCAGCCCTGCTGATCCAGCAGATCGAGCACTTCTTCGCGAACTACAAAGACCTGGAGAAGGGCAAGTGGGTCAAGATCGAAGGCTGGGAAGGCGCCGACGCCGCCCGCGCTGCGATCACCAAATCGGTCGCTGCCTACAAAGGCTGATACCGTTGTGCTGAAAAAACCTCGCTTAGGCGTAGTGCTGTTCACTTAAGCATTTGAGTCTAGGCTTGGGGTCGAAAAATCCGATACCAGCGATCTGGTGTCGGATTTTTTTT